>JABGWC010000176.1 GCA_018645765.1 Gammaproteobacteria bacterium
CAACTTGGCCTGATTAAGCACCTTGGTTTACAAAACTTTTTGCAGTCTCAGACAGCGGCGAGTTAAACCTACAATGAGCGCAAGGCTTTATTATTTAGGGGATCAAGGCGCAGTGGTTTTGGAACAAAACGGCCTACCGGTTGACCAATACCCCTCTGCCGCAGCGCTGGTGGAAACCCATCTCCTTGGCCTGCTCGCAACCACCCTTGATCAACCAGCGCGATGTGCGGCATTGCGCGCCATATATCAAACACCTCTTACAACGGATTAGCGTGGCCTTTTGATGCAATTGATCCACGTTGTGCACCAGACAACCTACACCTTTGATCAAGCCGTAACGCTGCGACCACATCGCCTGCTTTTGAGACCGCGTGACGGCTTCGACCTAAGAATTCGTCAGTCAGGTCTTTCTATCACACCAACACCGGCGCTGTTCTGGCAGCGCGATGCCTTTAACAACAGTGTCGCGATCGCGGTGTTTGATCAACCCACCACGCAGCTGGATATTCTGTCGACTTTGACGCTTGAGCAGTACCAAGCTGACGGCTTGAGTCTTTCAAAATTACTGCCCAACCGTGTGGTGGACAGTGACCTTGAGCCCGAGGCAGCCGTGTTGCAGGCCTATCAAACGAGCCGCCTCGCGCTTTCTGATCTGCCCCAGTCTTTGACCGAAGGGCTCAGCCGGGCTTGTGCATCCCACGAACAGTTTTTAGCGCTACAGGCGCTCTGCGCCGACATCAAAGCGGTCATTGCGTACCAAATTCGAGAGTCTCCTGGCGTGCAGACCTGTTTGGAAACGCTCGCCCTCGGCAGTGGGAGTTGCCGAGATTTAGCCTGGTTGTTAATTGAGCTGGTCCGGGGGTGTGGCCTCCCCGCTCGCTTCGTTTCTGGTTATCTCCTGAGCCACCAATTTGAGCCTGAAGACGGCGCAACCCATGCCTGGGTTGAAGTTTATTTCAAAGACTATGGTTGGATCGGTTTCGATCCCACCGTTGGACGCCCCACTGGCGCGCAGCACATTGCCGTGGCCATGGCCCCTGACCCCAAGTATGTCCCGCCCGTTTCCGGAGCCTACTTATCAGCACCAAATACTCAGGTCGATCTGTCGGTAAAAGTTCGCGTCGAGGCGCAAACAGTGGCCTAAGAACCACACTGGTCGGCTTGGCTCGCCTCTATGCCTTGATGGTCTTCGCAGCTAAAGTGGCTGCAAAGGCCGTTGCAATGCCTATTAAAAGCCAAGGCACCGGCGGCCATCGACTTGTCAGACCCAGCGACCAGAACGACAACCTTCAAAACCGACGGCGTTATCCAAACGGCGCGTTAGCGCAATCAGCGTTTTAAAGGTTAAGGTTTCGCGCGCGAGCTTAGGGCGTTAAGCCGGATCTTGAACACGCACCGAAACACGCATCAAGCTACTGCTTGGCAATGGTCCGAATTGATCCATGATTGCAACCTCTGCCGCATCTCGGCCAATCGCGATCGCAATGCGCTCGCCCGGTGCGAGACCAGGGGTTGCATCGAAAGCGACCCAGCGATTGCCGACGTAGGCTTCGCCCCAGGCATGAACATCCTGAGGTTGTAGACCACCCAAATAACCCACCACATAGCGCGCGGGAATACTAATACTGCGCAACATGGCGATCGATACATGCGCGAAATCTCGGCAGACGCCCGCAGTATCCTGCATTGCGTCAAGCGCTGAGCGCGGCGTCCTACTCGATCCCGGTTCGTAAGAAAACTTGTTCTGCACAAACGAGCAGATCCGCGCGACTTGCTCATACCCAGGCGAGGTCCCACTCAGGACTTCGCGCGTAATCTTCAGAAATTGATCCGCCTCGCAGTATCGGGAGGGCTGCAAAAAAGGCAACACGTCAACGGGCAGCGCTTGAATCGGCACAAAGTGTCCGAGCGAGGTTGAGGCAGCCGCAATCTGCTGACCTTCAAAGGAGACCCGCAACGACGACGCACCCTTTGACATCAGCGCGCGCATGCATTGATTACCATGACCATCTGCAAAATGGGTTTCTTCAAGCCCGCCCACCAGATCAAAGGTCAAGGCTTTAATCACCTGATCCGGGCGCTGACTTGGAACAAGTTTAAAAATCATGGGTGTGTCGCAATCAAGAACGAGCGACAGTTCAGTGGTCACAGCCAACAATTCAATCTCCGACGACGCGTTAAACCCTGAGTATAAGCTTTGGTCATCGTCCAAGCCTAGGGTATTAGAAGTTTTCAGAGTACCCACCCTAGAAAATCTGGAGCCCATTGAACCCAAAAGATGCGCTGCAAGATTTGGCATGACGCACAATTTTGTCAAAACCGCGCCTTGCATGAGCAGACCGAGACTCGGCAAACCATGCAGCTTTTACTTTGAGCAGTTGCATCAATCAGTGACTCAATTAGACTGAAGCCCTGACTCTTGGATTGATCATCGATGGTAAATAGGTTTTGGCGGGAATGGCGCGGGCTGCTGATTTTTTTGGTGGTGATGGTGCTATTTCGATCTGCGATCGCAGATTGGAATCAGGTCCCGACGGGCTCCATGAAACCGACCATACTCGACGGCGACCGAGTGATCGTCAACAAGCTTGCCTACGGTCTAAGAGTACCGTTATCCGCTATTCGGGTACTGACCTGGAATCAGCCTGCCCGAGGCGAAATCGTGACCTTTTTTTCACCCGAGACCGAAGAGTTATTGATCAAGCGGGTCATTGGCGTCCCGGGCGACCGCATTGCGCTGATTAATAACCAGCTCGAGATCAATGGTCGCATGGCCGACTATGCCATGCTGGCTGAAGATCAGCTGCCTGCTTTAAACGCCTATGAGCGTCACCGCCATCGTTTTTATTTAGAGACCATCGAGGATTCGGTTCGCGCTGTGATGTTGCGGCCCGCGCCGCCGAACGCACACAACAATTTTGGCCCGGTTGTAGTGCCCGAGGGGCAATACCTTATGCTGGGGGATAATCGAGATAACAGTAAAGACTCGCGCTACATTGGCTTGATCGCAGCCGACCGCATCACCGGTCGCGCCCATACGATTGCGTTTTCAGTCGACTATGAAGATTACTACTTGCCCCGGGGCGATCGCTTTTTTCAAGCCCTGGCGCGAGCAGACTAAGGTCCTCTATCGTTTGAATCCAGTCCAACACCGCCCTTTGCGGGCAGACTGCGGTCCACATCAAGCCCATCCTCTTGATGATTCATTGGCGGCCCGCGTTGTTCTGCGTCGGCCAAGTCGTGGTCTCCGGCACGAAGCTGACTTAACAAACTCGAGCCTGGGCGCTGCAAAATTTTTCGCAATAGGGGCGAGATCAAAAGGCCCGTAACGATGGCCGCGCCAATCAAAATCAGCGAAAAAATAAACAAGACATAGACCACCTCGGTCTCAACGTCAAAAAACGCAACAGCGACCCAGATGAAGGCGCCTGAAAACAGCAGGCTCGAAAGAAATCGTGTCACAGTCATGGTCTTGTCCTTAGCTCAGTATCCGTCCCGTCAAAGGTCAGCCAAGACGCCTGGGCAGTCACGGGTCAGCAAGCCAGTTTAACCGGAGTTTGGGTCAGAACCGAATCTTACAATCGGCAAATATGCAGTCCTCAATTTGCCGAAGTGCAGCAAGGTCTTCAGAGCCTCGCTTTACTTCGAAGGCAGTCGGCACTACCCTCAAACAAGATATTCCCCAATGCGCAACCTGCTATGAGCCCGCAACCTATCCGGAAGCAAACGTTTGAGGACATTGACTTCACGACACCCAACCATGAGGGCTATCGATCTGACGTCGACTTTGAGCAGTGCGTCTTCTTACGGTGTTCTTGGTCTGGCTCCAAGATGGACCAGTGCCGCTTTGATCGCTGCCAGCTCATCGACTGTGACTTTGCATCTGCTGCGTTAACCCAAGTCATGTTTATCGATTGTCAATTTGCACAAGACGACCTTAGCGAGGCCACGTCCTTTCGCTTTGCTGCCGCCAGCCAGTCAAAAGTCCTTCAGAGCAATTGCTCCGGCGTCGACTTCAGCCAAAGCGTATGGCATGACTGCCAATTCATAGACTGTCGGGCCAGAGCACTGAATGCGAAAGGATTCTCGTGCCGTAAAAGCATAAGCCCAACCGTTTATATCAATGCTTTCAACGCCGAACGATGTGATTTTTCATTCAGTGACTTCAGTGATAGCCAACTCGGAAGCAGCGAGCTTGTCGCCTGCAACTTTCAAGAAGTCTCGTTTTGCGCAGCCGACTTAAGAGACGCCAATCTAGCGGATTGTGAACTGGACAATATTGACTGGTTTAACGCGTGTCTCACCGGCGCCAACCTAGAAGACGCCCGCTTTAACTCTCTGGATTTGCGCACAATGGATCTTACCGGGGTTCGAATTTCTCGATTTCAAACCGAGATGCTGACCAACCCCCTTGGGCTGATCATCCTCGACTAAATCAAGTTACCACGGCAGCGATGCGTCACAGCTGTTAGCGTCGCCCAAAGCGTTTACCGTTTCTTCGCGTTGGTTACTTCTTAACCTCGATCAGCTCGACTTCAAATACCAAAACGGAATTGGGCGGAATACTGCGCACACCACCCGGGCCATAGGCCAGCTCCGATGGAATCGTTAAGCGCGCTTTACCACCGGCTTTAATCAACTGTAGGCCTTCGGTCCAACCTGGGATCACTTGATTCAAGGCGAACTCTGCTGGCTCACCCCGCGCAATCGAGCTGTCAAAGACGGTGCCATCCAACAGTCGTCCCTCGTAGTGCACCACAACAACATCTGTTGCCGAGGGTTTCTTGCCCGTGCCTTCGGTCAGCATTTCAATTTGCAGCCCGCTATCGGTCACGCTTACGCTCGCTTTGGCGGCGTTCTCAGCCAAGAACGAAGCGCCCGCTGCAAGATTCGTCTCAGATTGATTCTCGGCCAAGGCCTCTTGTTCTGCCTGGATCAGTTGCTGACGTTCCCGCACGATCGCCATCACTTGCGTCTGAGCATCGGAGTCTAGGGCGGGCGGCACCGCAGACAAGGAGTCTTGCATGCCTTGCAACAAGGCCCCTAAATCCACATCAGGATTGCCGCCTTGTTGCAACATATTGCCAAAAGAATACCCAAAGAAATAACCGCGCTCAGCTTGCATCGTTTCATCCGGCGCTGGTACTGGCGCCGCCTCTTCCGACCAAACTGATCCAGCGGTCATCACGGCTGCTACCAAAACCAACGACCGACCCAATCCAAAAACAATAGACCCCATAACGACTTCCTTAAATTAAAACGGTTCGAAAAATTCCAAGCCGTAGTATCGCATAGAAAGCGCGGCTTAACCGACCAACTTATCGCCCTGAAGCGCGTCTAAAACGAGTCTAACCGACTCGCATTTACGTCTAAAAGATCATATAGCGCCGGGAACTTTGCTCGCTTTGCAAGCTCCAACAGTCAGAAGTATGATGCGGAGAAAGGTGTAGGCGCGAGCAAGCGGCTTTACCACAACCGGCATACGGCCGGCGCCCTAAACCCGCGGCGTCATATCAGACGAGCAGCACAGGCGATTTTGTCGCAACTATTGATTCACAAGGTTTTTTTATGTCGTATCTAGGTCAAAACACCCGAGACTTGAATCGTTTTAACAAATTCCCCGCGCGGTTAGCACAAGCCACGCTCCTGACGGCTTGGCTCATTGCGGGCAACGCCTTTGCAAGCCTTACAGAGCATCCAACAGAGGCGTCGGCTGAACTCGCCCCACTGCCGGAGCACGAAGCCACAACGCGGCACATCTTAAAAGCGCTTCGCGAGCGTCATTATCTTTACCAACTCTTGGATGACGAAAGCTCGGCCCTGATTTTTGATGAATATTTATCGGCTCTGGATCCCAGTAAGAGCTACTTTTCTGCACAAGATATTCGCGGCTTTGAGCCTTATCGGCTCCCCCTCGATAATGCCTTACGGCGCGGCGATCTGTCGCCTGCATTTAGTATTTTCAACACTTATCAAACCCAGACGACCCAGCGCTTAACCTGGGTTGTCAGCCAACTCGAGCAAGGCGTTGAGCAATATCAGTTTGATGTCGATGAAACCTTGGAACTGGATCGGTCTGAGGCGCCTTGGGCTAAGGACGACTCCGCTTTAGATGATCTGTGGCGGCTACGTCTCAAGAATGACGTTTTAAATTTAAAGCTTGCTGACAAAGGTCTGGCCGATATTGCGAGTTTATTGCTTAAACGCTACCA
>JABGWC010000011.1 GCA_018645765.1 Gammaproteobacteria bacterium
CAAAAACCCAATAGTTCCGCAAATTGTCAAAATTTAAGTATTGTTACGGCTTTATAGCCTGTGCGGCCGACCTAATTTAAAGCCCAGGTTCAAAAACGACCGATTAAGCTGCGGGTACCCGCGCTGATCGCCGCAACTTCTGTCTTACATCGATTGAACAAAAAGGGTGCTCGACTGGAGCGGTCGGGTGCGTCCAGCGCCAATCCCTCAAAATTACAACGTCAGGCCTTTGGACACGCTAAGGGCTTTCTTTGCAAAACGCTAAGGGCTTAGCTTTTGCAAACGCGAAGGGCTTCTGCCGCGAACAAACTGGGAACCAACATCAGGACGGACGACATAACCCCCTCAGTGCATTCGGCAAAAAAATCCCCACCCGTAATGGGGGTTACGGGTGGGGCGCGAGACTCCGGTAAATGGGGAAAACCGAAGTTTCGGTCGAAACTATGAACTACCAATAATAGGACCGAGCAAATTCACAATAGTTCCCCGAAAGTTCAGGTTTAGGAAAAGAGGCATAATTTAGGGCATTTCGCGACGGCGGAGACCGACAACTCGGCGCACGACCTAAGTCAACTTTTATCGCTCGTACCTGCAAGACGCATCATTACCGTGAGCAAGCCGCGCGGTCTGAACAAGCCCTAGTGCGCCCCTTCCCAATCTTTCGCAACCCCAACCTCAACCTCAAGAGGAATACTCAGATTCGCCGCACCACACATTAACCGAATGACGGCCGCCTGCGTTTCATCCAGTGCCGCATCATCAACTTCTAAAACCAATTCGTCGTGAACCTGCATAATGATCAGAGCCGAGGCATTCGAGGTATTCAGCCAAGCCTGAACATCAATCATGGCGCGTTTAATGATATCGGCCGCCGTCCCCTGCATTGGCGCATTGATCGCCGTGCGTTCTGCAGCCTGTCGCATTTGAAAATTAGACGACTTAATTTCAGGCAGGTACAAGCGACGACCAAACCATGTTTCAACATAGCCTTGGTCTGCGGCTTGGGCTCGAATATCTTGCATATAACGCTGGACGCCCGGGTAGCGCTGAAAATACAAATCCATGTACGTCTGCGCATCAACCCGAGGAATGCCTAGCTGCTTCGATAACCCAAAGGCCGACATGCCATAAATCAGTCCGAAATTAATGGCTTTCGCACTACGCCGCTGATCTTGAGTCACCGCATCAAGTCCAACACCGAACACCTCGGCGGCCGTTGCGCGATGAATGTCCAAGCCTTGCTGAAAGGCCGTGGTCAGGCCTTCATCACCGGACAAGTGCGCCATAATCCTGAGCTCAATCTGGGAATAGTCCGCTGCCAGCAAGCAGCGTTTGGGCGGCGCAATAAAAGCCTTTCGAACTCGCCGGCCCGCCTCCGTGCGAATCGGTATATTTTGTAAGTTCGGATCCGTACTGGAAAGCCGGCCGGTTGCTGCGACGGCCTGCTGATAGGACGTATGTAATCGACCACTTTGAGACCTGACCAGCTTGGGCAGCTGATCTGTGTAGGTGGACTTTAACTTGCTTAACCCCCGGTGCGTAATCACCACTTTTGGCAAGGGATAATCCAAGGCCAATTCCTGAAGGACGCTCTCATTGGTTGAAGGTTGCCCCTTTGGCGTTTTCTTCAGGACCGGCAATTGCAATTTTTCAAACAAAATAGCTTGAAGTTGCTTAGGTGAACTCAGGTTAAACGTCTCCCCAGCGAGCTCAAATGCCGTCACGGTTAAATCAGCCAATTCCCGGGTGATTTCTTCAGACTGCGTCTCTAACATCCCGCAATCAATCAGCACGCCATTGCGTTCAATTTGCGACAGCACCCGAATCAAAGGCACTTCAAGGTTTTGGTAAACCGGTAGCAACCGGTTATCCCCCGAAATTTTCGGCCAGAGCGCCTCATGCAACTGAAAGGTAATGTCCGCATCTTCGGCTGCGTAATGCCCGGCGGCCTCAAGCTCGATCTGGTTAAAGGTGCGCTGTTTAACCCCCTTACCCGCGACCTCCTCAAACTTCACCGTCTTGCGCCCTAAATATTTCTGAGCCAAATCATCCATATTGTGTCGGGTCGCAACGCTGTTATAAACGTAGGACTCAAGCATGGTGTCGGCGATCTGCGCATTGATCGTTCGGCCATACCGGGCCAGGATGCTGAGATCGAATTTCAAATTTTGACCAATCACTAACTTCTTCGGGTCGTTGAGAAACACGGACAGCTGATCGAGCACATCCGATTGCTTTAATTGCTGCGGCGCCTCAGGGTAATCATGTCCGAATGGGATGTAGGCTGCCTGTCCCGGCGTTGTGCAAATTGAAACACCGACGATTTCGGCGTCCATATAATTCAACCCAGTGGTTTCGGTGTCGAAGGCAAACTGTTCGACTGCCGCAATCCGGTCCAGCCAAATATTGAGTTGGTCTTGGGTTAATACCAGATCGTAGTCGGTTGGTACGGCTTCAGGCATGACCTCGGCTTCCGCCTGGGCAGCACCGCCCAAGGCCTCACGCCAGGCGCGTAGCTCATAGGTTTCATAAGACGCACTGAGCCCCTCTAGATCCGGCGCAGTCGGCAATAAATCTCCCGCATTGGGCAACGCAAGCGCCGTTCGAATCGTTGCGAGATCATAAGACAGCGGTAGGTGGGGCAGTGCTTCGCGCAAATAATCGCCGACCTTCCCGGTAACTTGATCTGCATGGGCGATCACTCCGTCAAGGCTGTCGTAGGCCGCAAGCCATTTAACAGCGGTCTTCGGACCGCACTTGTGAACACCCGGAATGTTGTCAACGGTATCCCCAACTAAAGCAAGGTAATCAATGATCTGGTCCGGCCGGACCCCAAACTTACTCACGACCCCCGCTTCGTCCAGATACTGATCCGTCATCGTGTTCATCAAGGTCACATTCGCGTTGACGAGTTGCGCCATATCTTTGTCACCGGTTGAAATCAGTACCTGTTGGCCTTCCGCTGCCGCGCGCCAAGCAAGGGTACCAATAACATCATCGGCCTCGACACCGGGCTCGACGATGAGTGGTAATCCCATCTGTTCGATGATCCGGTGGATGGGTTCAATCTGCGTCCGAAGCTCATCCGGCATTGGCGGTCTGTTGGCCTTGTAGTCAGGATAGAGATCGTTGCGAAAGGTTTTGCCCTTCGCATCAAAGACCACCACAATATTCGACATCGGGAAATCAGATTGCAGCCGCCGGATCATGCTTATCACGCCTTTGATGGCGCCCGTTGCCTGCCCCTGCGACGTCGTAAGTGGTGGGAGGGCGTGAAAAGCCCTAAACAGGTAAGATGAACCGTCTACTAGGATTACGTTAAACTTACTCGTCATGAAGCGCTCACCCCTTAAATCTGTGACAACCATACTTTGAATATTCGCTCATTATCAATCCTCATGCTGCTGGTGCTGATAACGCGTCCGGCCTTATCGGCGCTCTCTGAAGCGGATCTGCGAGCAACCGATGAGACCATTACCTTGGTCGAAAATGATGCGGATCAGCGTATTTTTGAGTTTAGGCAGAACGGCGTCTTAATGATGATTAAGGTCATCCCTAAATCCGGTCGACCTTACTACCTCGTCCCAGCCACAGGACAAGCGCATTTCACCGACTTGACCGACCAAAAACATCTCTACCCACAATGGACCCTTATTGAGTGGTAACCCATGGGCGTCTTTACTTCCCTCACCGCTGAAGAAATTAAAACCCATTTAAAGCATTATGACCTAGGTGAACTAGATTACTTTGAAGCCATCACCGAGGGTATCGAAAACAGTAATTATTTAATCGCAACCCATCGCCATGACCATCAGTTTCTGTCAATCCTGACACTGGTCGAAGGCGCCAACGCCGCAAAGGTTTCACAGGTCTCAGCCGTCATGAAACACTTAGCGCATTATGGCCTGCCGATTCCAAACCCCAGGCTGTCGCAGGATGATCAAGGACATCCAGACCTCCAAGGCAAGCCGACTTTATTCATGGTTAAGCTGCCCGGTGAACACCTCGACACGGTCAGTCCTGAACATTGTCGACAATTGGGCGCCATGCTTGCTCGATTACATACCATTTCGACCGCTTACCCAGAGCCAATCAAAAATGCGTTCGATAGCTCTTGGATGGATCAAGCCTTGCGGGACGTCAGCCCACACTTATCCAAGGCTGAGATCACGCTCCTGCAAGCCACCATTGATCGCTACGAAGCGCTTGAGAGCAGCAATCTGCCCCAGGGACTCATCCACGGCGATCTTTTTAAAGACAATATCTTGTTTAAAGATGATGCATTGGTCGGCGTCTTAGATTTTTTCCACATCGGACAGGATCTTTGGCTTATGGATCTTGCAATTGCGCTCAACGATTGGTGTATGGATGAGCAGTTCCAAGCCATGCCGGCGCACGCAACAGCAATGCTCGAGGGCTATCATGCCCAACGCCCGCTAGAGCCTGAGGAACAACGCGCGCTCATCGAGA
>JABGWC010000138.1 GCA_018645765.1 Gammaproteobacteria bacterium
ATGAGCGCACTGGGTGACAACCCGTTTAATGGCGCGAGCACCAATACGGGGGGACGGCGTCTCGAGGTTCACGGTGGTCGTGTACTGAATTTTTCCGCCCAAGACGACGGGCAATCAACGTGATCTCTAAGGAGCGCAGCCATGACGCTTGAAACCGCTGAAACCATCGATGTCCACGCCCATGCCGTGCTAGAAGCCACGATGGGCGCCGCTGGCGCGCACGGACCTACCTTAAGTTTTGAGGAACGACCCAAGTTTACCGTGGCCAATTACGAACTTACCGGTGTCAGGTATCGCGGCAGTCCGTTTATGGATCCTGATCTTCGAATCCACTCAATGGATCAGGCGGGTATCGATTTTCAAATCCTGTCGCCGAACCCGTTAACTTATTTTCACTTTATTGAGGCTGATCAGGGTCAGGCGTTTTGTCGCACTCACAATGACGCTTTGGCAGATCTCGTTCAACATTACCCCGAGCGACTCGCTGCTTTTGCTAGCGTGCCAATGCAGGATATTGGCTTTGCGGTTGAAGAGTTAGAGCGGTCGGTGCGGGAGCTTGGGTTTCTGGGCGCATACATCGGCACGGACTTTGGGATGCCGCTGAATGATGTGCGGCTTAATCCGTTTTATGAAAAGCTGGTGAATCTGAATGTCCCGCTCTTTATCCATCCGGCCCCAGCCGGCATTGACGGGCCTTTGGGCGATGCCAATCTGAAGCAATTTGACTTGGATATTATTGTTGGGTTTGCCGCTCAGGAGACCATTGCGGTGTGCACCTTGATTTATGGCGGCGTTTTACAACGCTACCCGGACTTGGATATTTGTCTGAGCCACGGTGGCGGGGCAACCGGTTACGCCTATGGGCGGATGCGCATGGCGGCTCAAAAGCGGCCCTGGGCAAGTGCGGAATTGCAAGCTGATGGCGCCTTTGATGCGCTCCTGCACCGGCTTTGGTTCGATACCCATGTTCATGATGCGGCATCGCTTGCGCTGCTCACCCAGCATGTTAACGAGGCGCGGTTGGTGTTTGGCACCAACTTTTCCGGTTGGGATCAACAAGACTATAATGTTCGGCAGGAAGCAAAGCCCTATACCCATAATGCCAAAAGACTGCTACGAGCGGGAGTAATAACGTGACGAATACCTCTGTAACCCTTGCGTCGTTGGCCGCGCGTTTAGATCGGCTTGAGTCGAAAGATGCCATTCGGGATATCGCGACGGCCTATGCGATTGCCTGCGATGAGCACGATATGCCGCGCCTCATGAATTTGTTCACGGTGGATGCTTGTTTCGATGCCCCTAATGGTTCTATGGTGGCAAAGGGGAAAGCGGCTATTCAAACTTTGTTTGAAAAAACCTTCAAAATTCGTGGTCCGGCCTATCATTGGACCCATGATATCACCATTGAAATTGATGCCGCGGATCCCGATCGCGGGACAGGATTGGTTTTGAGTCATGCTGAAACCACGCCCAATGGCGTCGTCTCGATCGCCGCGATGCGCTACCAAGATGATTACCGCCGCGAATCGGACGGCCAATGGCGCTTTGCCAAGCGCGTCATCTCTTTTTTGTATTATGTCCCGGCGGGCGACTATTCCCAGGGCTTAAACCATCCGGATCGGGTGGTGATGGGTGGTCATCGGCTAAAAGCCGATTATCCAGAAGCGCTGCCAGCCTGGCAGGCCTTTATCAAGACGCATGGCCCGCTAGACTTGGATTAAGATCGTATGAAAACCCAATCAAGACATGATGAGATGATGAGCCTCGCAGCACGGGCTCTACAGCACTTTGAACATCAGACAACGGATCTTGCGCCTGACATTATGTCGCAACCGGTCGCCGCCTATATTGATCTCGCGCGCTATCAGGCGGAACGCGAGGGCATTTTTAAACAGTTGCCCTTAGCGCTTGCCCTGACGCTGGAACTACCCAGTCCCGGCGATTACAAAGCCATGACGGTGCTTGAAACCCCGATTATCATTGCGCGGAATCAAACCGGGGAGGTGAAGTGCTTTTTAAACGCCTGCCGTCATCGCGGGTCTCGGTTATGCGACGATGGTTGCGGTGCGGCCCGCGTGTTCTCCTGCCCATACCATGCCTGGACCTATGATGCAGGGGGTGCGCTGATTGGGCGGTATGGGGCTGAGACCTTTGGCGAGGTTGACCCAGCTGATTTTCATTTAACGGAACTGCCCTGCGCCGAACGTTGCGGGCTGATCTGGGTGACGCTCACGCCATCTCAGGCCATGGATATCGACGCCTGGTTGGGAGATTTTGCGGTGGAACTGGACACCCTCGCGCTGAGCGATTGGCACCTGCACGAGGTTCGGGTGATTGATGGGCCAGGCTGGAAGGTCACCCTTGACGGCTATTTGGAAGCCTATCACCACAACCTGGTGCATGGTGCGACAGTGGGGCAGCATACGGTGGGGAATCTCTTGGTGCTCGACACCTATGGGCCCCACCAACGGCTGACTTTCGGTCGTAAAACCTTAGGGGCCTTGAGTGACCAAGCGCCAGCGGATTGGGCGCCTGCTGACCACATCAGGCTCATCCATTCTTGCTTTCCGAACTTATCAATCTCCGGGATCCTAGGGGACCACTGTTTGGTGAGTCAGATTTTTCCAGGGCCCAGCATCGATAGCACCCAGACCATTCAGTTTGTTCTTTCGGCGCGCGCGCCAGCCACGGAAAGTGACCAGCAAGCCACAGAGAATTTCAGTGCGATGGTCTTGCAAGCGGTCCAAGATGAAGATTACCGAATTGGCTTTGGCATTCAGGAATCAATCCTGACTGGCGCCAATGAGGCTTTTGTCTTTGGTCGGAACGAGCCGGCGGTTCAAAATTACCATCGATCGGTCGCGCGCTTTATGGCAGACCTTGGCAGGGCTGGCGCAGAATAGTTGGGGCGCACGATGGTGGTTAGGCTGTTTGCTTGTGGGGCAGTTATAAGGTTTTAGATTCATCGTGTAAGCGGCAGCAAGCGTCTGCGCAAGCCGTAATCTCACAGAATCAGTTGTGTATCAGCACGCTTTTTAAAGACCCTGAGCAACGACTCATTGTAAGGGCTTTTATTAAATGCTCCTGTAAAAGGCTGTGACTAAAGGCGCTTGTTAAAGACTCGCATCGTGCGCGGTATTGAGGGAGAGGATATGCAAAAGCACCGTTGCCAGTGGTGCGGGGAGGATCCGCTGTATGTGCGTTACCACGATGAGGAGTGGGGCCTGCCCACGTATGATGATGCAACCTTGTTTGAGTTTTTAATCTTAGAAGGCGCGCAAGCGGGCTTGGCCTGGATCACCGTTTTGAGAAAGCGTGAAGGCTACCGGGCTCTATTTGACCAATTCGATCCGAACAAAGTCGCACACTTCAGCGATGCCAAGCTGGCCGCGCTGAGACTAGATGAGCGAATCATCCGTAACCGCTTAAAGATTAACAGCGCTCGGCAAAATGCGCGTGCGTTCCTATCAGTACAAGCTGAGTGGGGCAGTTTTAGCCAGTATCTTTGGCATTTTGTCGACGGCAAGCCCGTTATCAATCAGGTGAGATCTTTGGCTGATGTGCCGGCCAAAACGCCCTTGTCAGACCAAATCAGTAAGGATTTAAAGGCGCGCGGCTTTAACTTTGTTGGCTCGACCATTGTCTATGCCTATCTGCAAGCAATGGGGGTCGTGAATGACCACACGGTTGATTGTTTTCGGTATCAGGAATGTCGCCGCCTGAGCCCTTAAAAGACCCTGGTCGTGGTGGCAATGCGGCCTAAAAAACAATATAAATGAGTCAGTTGCAGCCGAATGTGAGATTCACCGTTTAGGAACGTGATTGTATCAATATTTGATCCTGCCTTGGTTTCGAAGGTCGTTGCCAGAGGGCAGCCGCCCATCCCCGACCGGGATGCGAAGCACTTGCTCAAGGCTTGTTTTGAGTCTTTTAGAAAAGCGCCGTTAATGGCTTTTTTTAAAGCGCCGCCAATGGCTTCAAACGCTTCGCAACCAGCGCGGCTCAATAGCAAGGGGCTTGAGGCGAATTCATCACCACAGTCTCCAAAAAAAGGTTCTCAGAATCATGAAGATCAATCTACTGGATGTTGCGTCGTTCAACGGCGGTCACCCCATTGCGCAGTACGATCACCTGCTGGCCGCGGCGCCCGTTTATTGGCATGAGGAACCGGGCGGTCGCGGCTTCTGGGCCGTCACTCGATATCAGGATGTTTATGATATTGGGCGCAACGCGGCGGTTTTTTCCTCCTCGCCGACGATCATGATTCAAGACCCGATGACCGATGCGAGCGGCGCGAGTGCGAGCAGCAAGATGATGCTCATGATGGATCCGCCGGAACATACCGGTTATCGCAAGCTGATCAGTCGAGCCTTCACCCAGGGTCCGGCGCGGGACTATGAACCTCGAATTAAAGCCTTGGCGACGAGCATTATTGATGCCGTTGCGCAAAAGGGAGAGTGCGAGTTTATGTCGGAGGTGGCCGGCGAGATGCCCAGTTTTGTGATTGCGGACCTCATGGGCTTGCCCTTGAGCGATGGCCGGGAACTCTACCGATTAACCGAGATTATTCATACTGATCCTGCGAGCCTGCCAAAAGGCGCGAGTGCCGAGGCGGTCCAGTCGATGTTTCATTATGCGATGACGGTTATCAAAGAAAAGCGGGCGCAACCTGGCGAGGACCTCGCGAGCCAGTTATTGCAGGCGGAGCTAGATGGTCGACGCCTGACCGACGAAGAATTCTTGTTGTTCTTTATGCTCTTGGTGGATGCAGGCGGGGACACGACCCGTAATTTAGTGGGTACTGGGACCTATGAGTTGATCCGCTCAGCGGGTGCCTGGGAACAACTGGCCGAGGATCCTACGGGACGATTACCCTTAGCGGCAGAGGAACTCTTGCGACTGACCTCGCCTGTGATTTATATGCGCAGAACGCTGACGCAGGACTATGTGTTGAATGGGCAAGCGATGCAAAAAGGGGACAAGGTGGTGATGTACTATGGCGCGGCCAATCGTGATTCAAGGATGTTTACCGAACCCCATCGGTTAGATTTAACGCGACAACAAGCGCGGCATCTCGCATTTGGTGGTGGCCATCATGTTTGCTTAGGTCAATGGTATGCGCGTCTCGAGATCGATGCGATTTTTACTGAAATGCTCACGCGCATGAAGCGCTTGCGAGTTTTAGAGCCGCCTCAGTGGCTGAACTCTACTTTTATTTCCGGGATGACGCATATGCCGATCGGATTTGAATTACGGTGAGCGCGTCGCAACACAGCGTGGGTTTCTTTTTGGTTGCAGTGGTTTACCCGTTGCAAAGTTTGGTAGCATGTCGGGTGGTGGCGTCAGCGCGGTGGTCTGCGTCCTGCTCTTCAAAAGCAGTGAGGTCTCGTTAAGAGCGCCTTTCGTTCGACTCGGAGCGCCACTGCCACATTATTTGTATCCGCTTCCGTTGCTCTGCGCTACATGTTCGGGTCGGCGCGACCCTGTTCAAGATGCCTAAAGCCTCGAAAGCACTCGAGGTACTTTCGAGGGCTTACCGGGCCCGCTCAGTCGTTCTGATCGGGTTCAGGGAGCGGGTAGTGAATGCCCGGAATTCCGCCTTCGAGTGCTTGGTACCAGTCGGGTCTCGGCTGGACGGGGACATAAGGGGTCGGCACCATCGGTCGATCTGTGTTCCACTCGTGATGAATGGGGGGCATTTGGAAGGTGCCATGACTGGCATTGGTGCCACCATCGACCAATAAATCAACACCAGTGATGTAGCTGGCAAGATCCGAGGCAAGGAACATCACGGCATTGGTAACTTCTTGCACTTCACCCAGGCGCCGCATTGGCGTACGGCTAGAGATCCACTTGTCCATGCCCATGGCTTCGAGCATTGGGCGGATCATCTCGGTCACGACAAAACCAGGCGATACGGCGTTGACCCGAACCCCGCGGTCCGCCCACTCGGTGCCCATTTGGTA
>JABGWC010000115.1 GCA_018645765.1 Gammaproteobacteria bacterium
TGATGTCAAAAGTCATGGGCCGGGTCGCCAGTACAGGCCACATTAATAAAAATCGTCGCCAGTTTGAGGCCCAGCGGGTTGCTCAGGAGCAACCGCATACGGTTGAATATTTTCACCAACTGGATGATCCCTATTCCCATTTAATGGCGCAGGTCCTTGCGCAATTTGCTGAGCGTTATGACATCGAGGTTGTGCCGAGATTGATCCGGGCAACGGGCGGCAAACATCAGCCTGAGGCTCAAAAGCTTGCAGACTGGGCGCGCCGAGATGCGGCGTTGGTTGCGCCGTATTATGGTTTAACGTTTCCAGATGCTGTTGGTGTAACGCCCGACCTTGAGGCGCAGCAAATGGCAACCCAGGCGCTCGTAAACTACGATGCACTGGCTTTTATCACAAAGATCAAACGCATTAGTCAGGCCCTTTGGTCTGGTTCTGAAGGTTTTAAGGCGATGCCGGATGGGGATCTGGCCACCGACTCGGCGGTGACCGCTGCGCTCGATGCGGGCTCCTCGCGCTTGTTAGAACTCAAGCATTATTCCGGCGCCAGCCTTTATTATGGCGGGGAGTGGTATTGGGGGGTCGACCGGTTATTCCATCTTGAGCAGCGGCTTCGTGACTTAGGGGCTTGCCATGAACCCAATCAGCCTTATTTGGTGCCGCGCCCTCAGATTGATCTCACGGGCGTTGACGCGGCCCACTTGGCTTTGCATTTTTACCCCTCGCTCAATAGCCCGTATACCGCAATCATTTTTGATCGGACGGTGGCTCTGGCCAAGGCTTGCGGCGTTGCGTTTTATCATAAACCGGTGCTGCCGATGATTATGCGTGGCGTGGCGGCGACGCCGGCCAAGGGGCGTTATATCTTTTTCGATACGAAGCGCGAAGCTGATTACTTTGGCGTGCCCTTTGGTCATCATGTCACACCAATTGGGACGCCAACGCGGCGCGCTTATGCTTTGCTACCTTGGGCGAAATCGTTGAATCAGGATGTTGCGCTGATGAGCGCGCTGCTTAGGCTCGCCTTTTCAGAAGGCAAAGCCCTGCATCGTGAGAAAAATCTGCGGCTTGGGGTAGAAGCCGCAGGCCTAGACTGGCAGGCGGCCCAAAAGCATCTGGATCGTGACGACTGGAAACCGCTTGTTGAGCAGTACCAAACCGAAATGGTAGAAGGTATGGGGTTGTGGGGGGTGCCAAGTTATCGATTAACGGGCTCTGATGGCGAGCCCGATCTAGCAGTCTGGGGCCAAGATCGATTATGGCTGATCGCTGCTGAGATTCTTCGGCGTGCCGGTAGGGATAGCGCTCGGTCGTCCTGAAAAGGATTACGACGAAGCGCGGTCTTCGTGCTTGACGCTCGTTACTCGTAAGGACCGGCTTAACGCATTTGACCGCGGTCAGGGCGCGACCTTGCATCATAAGATGGTGAATCCAATTCAAGGACCAAAGACGATCTTCATCTTTAATGAATCGGTACGGCAGACGTTTCCGCTGACAACACGTCAAGATCCCTTTCGATCAGAAAAAATGATGTTCCTCAAGGGGCCGGCGCCTCTTCAGGGACGGTAATTTTGATAGATTGAGAGTTAGCATTTTGAGGCGCACGGCAGGATTTATTCGGGACTCTGAAAATTAAAAAATAGTATAAATACCAAGTAAAGTGCTGATTAATATAATGTTATTTTTTATATTTGAGCGAAAATCGTTCTGCTGAGACGAGCAGGCTTACCGAAAAATCATCTTAGGATCTCCGGTACCATGGTGGTAAAGGTTGCATTAATTGACGATGAAGCGCCTATGTGAATCAGTAAAGCAGGTGGGTGCGCTAGTAGAATCGGTTTTAGATTGTGACCTCAAAGACAGGGTTTTAAGGTTGCTCCGTATTGATGATCAAATTCTCTGCAGTATCGAGTTGACGGGAGGGCCAAGGTGCTCGGCGCCTCCCGGTTGATCATTTTTCGAGACTAGCGTTCATTTTTGTAGAGATAGGAAGCGCTCCATACCGATTCACCATCACATGCCGCATAGGCAGAATAGTAGTCCCCAAGGGCACGAGCACCGCCGCCATTCGCGACCCAGTTCTCATTCGCCATCAGTTGTTGTGCGTTTGCGTAAGAAACCATATGCATGAAGCGTCCGTGTGCATTGCCGGCCCCAAGTCTGGGTAATACAACGTTCCAAGCCATGCTGCTGCTATCATTTTCGTAGGCTGCTTGCCAGGCGTCATGCTTGGTTTTGAGCTGATCCCAAGAGACGTTATCTCGCTTTGAGCACCAGTTCATAGAGATTAACCGATCATCGGTTGAATCGAGGGCCTCAATCTGGGCGACTCGATTGATTGCTCTGGCGAATTTGAAAGTACAGGTAGCGATTTTGTCTGATGCCGCCATGAGTTTGAGTGCATCTTTCGATGCAAGCCAATTGTCCCATCCGGTTCCAAATGCTTCGATGGTGCCCATGGTAACGTCAATATAGCTTGCTGCCGGTTCTCCCGGCATGCCGTGACTGTACATTGGGGTCAGGCGCATCAGTGATAAGGCGAGGCCGGTTTCATCAAATAATCGTCGGACTTCGTCGTTCAGCTTCGCCATGTCGTCCAATGTTTTACCAGGTTTGAGCTGGCAGACCTCGAATTGAATGCCAAACTGCTGGTCGAGATCAACGCCGCGCCAGGCGTTAGTGTGGTTATCAGCCTGCGCGATTGCAGCAAGACTGAACAGGGCGATACAGGTTATGAGTCTTTGAAACATATTCTTTCCTTTTATTTTTTTATTTTGATTAAGTTAACGCGCTTTCAGCTCCAATTTTTGGAGACGCTTGATATCAGATTTCCAAAAACGGGTGCTGGGCGCAACGATGGTTCGATATTGGTTAGGCAACGTGGTGCGCGTTTTTCATCTATTGGCGCGTCTTAGGCTGCTGCGCTCAGCTAGATTCAATTCGATAGCAGCTTTGAAACAGACTTAATGCCTAACGTAATCTAAAAACCCGCCGGGATGTCTGAGCAGAAAAACGGCGCGGCTCGTGGCTTTTTTCATAGCGAGGCCTTGCCACAACGGTGTTGCTCGAGGGGATGCTCCGTTAACGCGTAAGGCGTGATCAGGGTAGATGCGAAATTAATGAAACGCGCCGTTTGATATCACCAGAGGGCGTTGAAATGACCATTCCCGCTCGGCCATCCTCAATAGAGCACCTTCGCCGTCTACTGGGTCCTCCGGTAAGTTGATTCGATTGCGACCCCGTTGCGGAAACGCAGACCGGATCCGGTCTCGTCGCGAAAGTGTTTGCGTTTGAAGTTCAAACTGAAACCTCAAAAAAATGTTTAGCCAAATGAGAGTATTGGCTTTTTTGGACGAGGGGCCTTAGGCTTACGGTATCTCGGCGGAAGAAGTAATGCGCGGTTCGTCATCGCTGACCCGATCGTTACGAAGCATAACAAGGAGCGTGAATTGATAAAGCAGATTACGAGAAAGGTGTTGCTGCCAAGCGCGTTGTGCGCCGCGCTCCTTTCGGGTTTTGCATCAATCGCGTCGGCCAGTATGGTCTGGTTGACCGATCTGAATGCAGAGGTCACCAGTGGTCGGGTTGAAAGCCTTGTCGCGGATTTGGCAGCAGCCGAGCGAGCGGGCGCGGAACTCGTGATTCTCCGCATTGACACGCCCGGCGGGATGCTGGAACCCATGCGCGTGCTCATACAAGCGATTCTTGACTCACCGGTACCGATTGTTGGCTATGTTACGCCTGCGGGCGCTCGGGCCAGCAGCGCAGGGACCTACATTTTGGCAGCAACGCACGTCGCTGTGATGGCGCCGGCGACGAATGTCGGCTCCGCGAAACCGGTATTCATTGGTTTCGGCGAGATTGATGAGGATGCAAAGCTCAAGGCGACCAACGATGCGTCCGCCCAAATGCGGGCTTTGGCACAACTTCGTAATCGCAATGCAGACTGGCTTGAGCAATCGGTGGTGGCGGCAAAAAACATCACCGCTGAAGAGGCGCTTGGCCTGGGCGTCATTGATTTGATTGCCGTTAACCAAAACGATTTGCTGAAGCAACTTCAAGGGCGCCGAGTTCAGATGAGTGAGGGTGACCTTGTGCTGGAAACGACGGATTTAGAGACTAAAGAGAGTAAGCCCTTTGAGGCGTTTTCTTGGCCGACAATTTGGTTGTTGTTTGGCATTGCGCTGATTGCTTTAGAGTTATTGCTGACCAGCTTTATATCGCTGTTTTTTGGTCTGGGCGCATTAATTACCGCGCTCGCGCTGACACTTGGACTGCCAGCCAGCGGTTGGCCCGTTTGGTCCGTTTTTCTGGGGTCATCGATTGTCTTGTTGTTTGGCGCACGGGCGCGGTTTAAACACTATTTTGTAGGGGATGAGTTTGCGGAGGGGGATTCTGAACTGGATGCCGGTTTACTTGGCCAGCGTGTACAATATGTGTCGGGGTTCAGCCTAGATCAGCCCGGTGAAGGCCTCGTGCAGTTCAGGGGCTCGAACTGGCAAGCCTTCAGCGATGCGGCTGTTATCTCATCGGATGCTCAGCTAGAAATCGTCAGGTTTAAATCAAATACACTTTGGATTAAGGAGATAACTCATGGGTGATTTTTTCATTTACGCGATCGGAGTGGGTTTGATCCTATGGATCTTTTTTCAAACGGTGCGCATCGTGCCCCAGCGAGAACAGTATGTGGTCGAGAATCTGGGCAAGTACCAAAAAACGCTAAGTGCTGGCTTTCATATTTTGATTCCGTTTGTACAAAAGGTGGCCTACAAGCACACTTTAAAAGAGCAAACCATTGATGTGCCCTCACAAAGCTGTATTACGGCAGACAATATCTCGGTGGAGATTGATGGCATCCTCTATTTGCAGGTTCAGGATCCGTATCTTGCGAGTTACGGGATTCAGGATTACCACTATGCAACCTCTCAATTAGCGCAAACCACGTTACGTTCCGAGATCGGTAAGATTGAGCTGGATCGAACCTTTGAAGAACGCACCACCATCAACTCGCAAGTGGTAGAAGCGGTAGATATGGCGTCTAACCCCTGGGGCGTCAAGGTCTTGCGTTATGAAATTAAAGACATCAACCCGCCCGCAACGGTGCGGGACGCACTCGAGAAACAAATGCGCGCAGAACGAGAACGTCGTGCGGTTGTGGCAGAGTCCGAAGGCGAGCGAGAAGCCAGAATTAATGTTTCTCAAGGTCAGCAGCAAGAAATGATTAACGTCTCGGAAGCCGAGAAGCTCAAGCAGGTGAATGAGGCGGAAGGTAAGGCCAAAGAAATCGAGCTGTTGGCGCAAGCTACTGCTGAAGGGATCCGGACGATTGCCAGTGCGATTAATGCGCCCGGCGGTATGGAAGCGGTAAACCTGCGCGTTGCCGAGCAATATGTGACCGAATTCGGCAAGCTGGCGAAAGAAACCAATACCCTCATTTTACCGGCGGATGTCGGCAATATTGGTGGCTTTGTCGCAACGGTCACAACCGCCATGAAAACCATCAATGCCGAAACGTCGAAGCCGGCAGATCCGACGCGATAAGCGAGGCACAACCGTGCGACTAAGCCTGTATGGCTAACCAATCAAGGGCCATTGGCTTTGCGTTGATCACCTTGCTCATGTGGTCAACGGTTGCTACCGCGTTTAAGCTGACGTTGGCCTACGCCAGCGTGCTCCAGACCCTGGCGACTGCAAGTGTGGTTTCGAGTCTGATGCTTCTGACCCTGGTCGCGCTAAGCGGGAAGGGAGCAGCCCTTGCGGGCGTGTTTTGGGATAACTGGCGGTTCACGCTGTTGGCCGGGTTTCTGAACCCAGTAATCTATTACCTCATTCTGTTTGAAGCTTACGATCGATTGCCAGCCCAGCTGGCGCAACCCATTAATCTTACCTGGACCATCGTGCTGTCCTTGATGGCTGGTTTTTTCTTAAAGCAGCGGATCCGAGGATTTGACTACGCAGCGGCCTTGATCAGTTATACCGGGGTCCTGGTGATCGTGAGCCAAGGCGATGTCAGCCAATTGTTACAAGCCGATTGGATTGGGGTTGGATTGGCGATTGGTTCAACCCTGATCTGGGCGGGGTATTGGACGCTTAATATTCGTGATCAACGCGAACCCCTTATTGCGATGTGTTTGAATTTTGTGATTGCGGCGCCTGTGGTGCTGGTAATCTGGTGGGTCTTTGACGGCGCATTGCCGCCGGTCGCGGGCATTCTTGGCGGGTTCTATATTGGGTTGTTCGAGATGTCGCTTGCGTTTGTTTGTTGGTCACTGGCTTTGAAAGCAACCGACAATGCCGCAACCATCAGTAATCTGATTTTTCTGTCCCCCTTTTTATCTTTGCAGTTTATTCACTTCGTTCTGGGAGAGGTTATTCACTGGACGACCTATGCGGGTCTCATCATCATTATTGGGGGTATTGTACTGCAGCAGGTTTTGCACCGGCGCGGCGTTGCCGCAACGGTCTCCGCAACGCTTTGAGTTTGACGCTGGCCTCAAATTAACCTTAACGCACGGGTCGCGCACGGCCAGCGTATCGCACGTGTCTTGAGGCGAGCGGCTGCGAGTCACGGGGGCTGCTCAGAATCAAGTCACAGGCTAGGGCAGTTTACGCACCTGTATGGCTTCAATGCCTTGTCCGGACAGCATGTCAGAGATCACGACCACTTTGTCGCCACTGTCTAAGCCGGCCTTATTTTTTAGTAACTTAAAGGCTGATGTGAGGGTTTTCTCAGGGTCTTGGCTGAAGGCAATGCGGTAGGGGGAAACGTTCCGGTTCAATACCAGCCGCCGTCGTGTCTGGGAATCGTTGGTAAAAGCGTAGATCCGGCTTTTCTGTGGATGGCAGTTGGTCACAAAGTCTGCCATGTAGCCCCGGCGGGTGATGACAACGGTTCCTTTTGCGCCGATGTTCTCGGCCAGTTGTACAGCGTAGTGGGCTATCTGCTGCTTGTCGGAGTCTGGCGTCAGCTTTTGAACGAAGCTCAGGCCTGGAACGCGCTCTGAAGCACGTGCGATCTCGACCAATTGTTCAACGCACCGAATTGGATATTTTCCGATGGTGGTTTCACCGGACAGCATGACCGCATCCACTTCCTCATAGATGGCGTTGGCCACATCCGTGACTTCGGCTCGGGTCGGGATCGGGTTTTCAATCATCGACTCCAAAAGGTGCGTGGCGACGATAACCCGTTTGCCTTCCTCGGCGCACCGCCGCACGATCTTTCGTTGCACGTTGGGTAGTTCGGCCAGATTGATTTCAACACCGAGGTCCCCGCGCGCCACCATGATGCCGTCAACCTCTTGTAAAATCTCATCCAAGTTCGCAACGCCAGATTGGTCTTCGATCTTGCCAATGATTTTAATCTTGCCGGCCTTCTTGCCGAGGAGTGCTTTGAGTTCTCGCACGTCTTCGGCTTCTCGAACAAATGACAAGGCAATAAAGTCGACTTCCTGCTCGATGCCAAA
>JABGWC010000141.1 GCA_018645765.1 Gammaproteobacteria bacterium
AACTGACGCGGACTTTGACCGGTTGCCGAGCGGGGAGGGCTTGGTGAGCGCGGCCTCCGGGACCTACACTGTTACCGTTCAATGGGATCTGACAGATTCGACAAAGCAAGACATCACCGTTGCTGCGAGAGTCAATTGATGAAGCGCCCGCTATTACAGCAAGGTCTGTCACTGATTGAGGTGATGATTGCCATGGCCATTGGCTCGGTTGTGATTTTGGGTGTGCTGAGTTTGTTTAACGCGAATACCGAAACCTACAATGCGCTACAAGCACAAACCAGGCTGCAGGAAGGCGCAAACTTTGGCTTGAACGTGATTGCCCGTGATTTGCAGCGGGCAGGCTATCGCGGCTGTTACTCTCGGGGTGACGTGTATGCGACTGTCGCGTCAATTCCAGCAGCTTTTGATATTAGATCGGGGCTTTCTGTTTATGATGGCGATGCGGAGGGGAACTGGACTTCATCCTCTACGGTTCTGGCCTCCGAGGTGTCTAATGCTGCAATTGATGGCACGGATATTATTACCCTGCGGTTTGTTGAAAACGACGAGGCCTATTTATCAACGGCGCTGGTCACGGGTCAAGAAAATGTGCAGGTGAGCGTTGTGAGTGGCGCAACAAGTAATTTCAACGTCGATGATCTGGCTTTCATCAGTGATTGCGAAAAGGCAACCCTGTTCCAGGTCACCTCGGTGGCAATCAATGGTACCGCCATGACCTTGGGTCATGCCGTGTCGGAAGAAAACGGCAACAGAGTGGGGGGGCTTGCGGAGACCGGGATCTTTGGCACCGATGCGGCAGTTGCCAGTCTCGTTTCTAAAACCTACTTTATAAAACAAGGCGCGAGCGGCATAGCCGGCAAGGGTGGGTATTCGTTGCAGCAATTTGATGGCGCCGCTAGCACGGAATTGGTTGAAGGGGTTGAGGATCTACAAATCCTGCTTGGTATTGATACCGATTCGGATGGCGTCCCCAACCAATACCTGGCGCCCAGCGCGTCGGTTATTACGAGTCAAATCGCGACCGTTTTGCTAGAGATCACCGTCAATAGTATTTCTGATGCGGACTCTGCTGAGGAGGATCGTCTGCTGCGGCGCAGCTTTCGTCAAACCATTCAAATCAGGAATCCAGGATGACCGCCGAATATAATGATCAAGGCGGTATGGTGTTGGTCACCAGCCTTGTTATCTTAATGATATTGACGATGCTAGGACTCTCCTCGGTTCAGGGCACAAGCATCCAAGAGCTGATCGCAAGGAATCAACGCGATAGCAATCTTGCGTTTAATGCCGCGGAAACGGCCATCATTGAAGCGGAAAATTTATTGAACGCCCTTGTATCGATAAACTACGAAAGCTCAGGCAACCCTGTAATTTATGATTCAACGTCTGGCGGTTCTATTTTCGCTGATCTCTCTGTTATAGATCCTTGGAGTGGCCCTGCAGCGAATACTGCGGGCGATGGTCGTGCTGTTTACATCGTTGAGCATGTCAGCACGGTTGTGTCTGACGAGGATCGATTGAACCTTGATAATATTGGGCAGAATCCAAATGCCTGCTGCACCCAAATGTTCCGAATTCGGGCTAGGGGCCTAGGCGGTACCGATGATGCACAAGTGATTATTGAAGCGGCTTATGGGAAACGATTTTAAAAGATGTTGATGTGAAATTCTGAATTTGTTCATAATGCCTCTGGTTCGTTCAACAAAATCGAGGTTCTTTGTGATGCAGAAGTTATTCTTGGGCGCTTTGTTTTACATTGCCAGCTTCGGTGCCAATGCGGGGCCATCTCCGGATGCGTTCTCTGCCTTCACGGTTACTTTAGCGCAGAAGAGCGTGGTTGATGATCCTTCTGCGCCCTATGGCTTTGACATTTCTTTTGTGGTTTCAGGAAGTGGTGGCTTGGGTTTG
The DNA here is from genome assembly GCA_018645765.1 of Gammaproteobacteria bacterium. Lineage (GTDB taxonomy): Bacteria > Pseudomonadota > Gammaproteobacteria > Pseudomonadales > Azotimanducaceae > UBA9926. Next base: position 1,909 of record JABGWC010000141.1, read on the forward strand.
TGCGATGACCGCTTGCAGGCTCGGGTAGGCTGCTCGGAGCAGGATGCTCAGAATAAGCAAGGTCACGCAGAGCTCCAGGAGGGTAAAGCCGAATGTTTGTTTGCGACGCGCGTGGGTGATGCGTGATGCCCGAGAAAGGGCCGATTGACCTTTGAGACCTCTTAATTGAGTCGGTGCGCCTCGACTCGGAGCGGGCAGAAGACGTTTGCGGTCGCAGTAAGACATTTTTCAAGGGTAGCGAAACCCTCGTTTGCGTGGACTGGGCGATTTCGCAAAGTCACATCAGTGATGTCTGAAGTCGCCCGTCGCATAGCAGCGGGCTCGGTTTGTAACGGGTATTGGGCTGGCTATTTTTTAGCCGAAAAGGCCCAGTGACAGCACATTAAGCCAAGATTTGTCGGCTTTTCGGACTGACCGGTCGGGGTCAAAGTTGCCGTTAGCATCCAAGGTGGGATGGTCTGGGTAGTTATTGCGCAGCACCAATAAAGCGTTCTCGGCCAAGGTTTGTTGCTCCAGCAACCGGTAGGATTCAACCATGATGGCGAGTGCGTCCGGCACCGCAATAGTGCCTTGAAAATTCTCAAGGACATACCGGCCTCGATTCGCCGCCGCCATGTAAGCGCCTCGGTAAATATAATAGCGCGCTGCATGCAGTTCCGCTTCGGCAAGGAGGTTTTTCAAATAGCGCATTCGCTGCTGCGCGTCGGGCGCGTATTCGCTGGTGGGGAAGCGCCGCAAAAGCAGCGAGAAGTCCTCGAAAGATTCTCGTGCGGCGCCCGGGTCTCGTTTAGAGGGGTCCAGCGGGAACAGTTTGGTTAGGAAGTTTTCATCTTCTTCGAATGAGGCAAGGCCTCGCAAATAATAGGCATAATCAACGTTAGGATGATTGGTGTGCAGCCGGATAAATCGGTCTGCTGCGGCCCGGGCTGCTTCTGCCTGACTGCTTTGATAGTAAGCGTAAATAATCTCAAGCTGGGCTTGCTCTGCATAGCGACCAAACGGGAATCGAGCTTCAAGGGCCTGCAGCCTAGCCACAGCATCTTTGTAATTGCCCGCCGCCATCCCGCTTTGCGCCGATTCGTACAGCGCGAGCTCGGAAGCTTCTTCCGAATCATCCGTGTCTTTTGCGCAACCCGTCAGTAACGCGGCCATTAGGCTGATTAAAACGAGGTGCACTGCATGAGGGCTTAGGTTCAATGAACGCTCCGGATTTGTGAATGCTTGAAAAGAAGCGTATTTAACCATAGCCTCTGCGTTCTCCCAAGCATAGTTGACCGGCCACCCATGTTCGAAACCCTGATCCGTCGCGAAAGATTGCCAGCCTCGTCGGGCCGATTGCGCTTGGATCAGGCCGCCGCGCAGCTGTTTCCTGAGTATTCCCGGGCAAAACTCCAAGCTTGGATCAAATCCGGTGAGTTGCGGGTTGATGGCCAAGCGGGTAGGGCAGCCGCGCGCGTCGCGCCTGGCGCCCTCATTGAAATAAATGCTCAGCAAACACAGATTGCGTCTGGCCCGGAATCAATTCCCCTTGATGTTCGGTTTGAGGATCCAGATTTCTTGGTGGTGAATAAGCCGGCCGGGCTGGTGGTGCATCCGGGCGCGGGTAATCCATCGGGGACCTTAATGAATGCGCTAATGCATTATGCGCCCGAGACCATGGGGCTGCCCAGAGCCGGCATCATCCATCGGTTGGATAAAGAAACGTCTGGCTTGCTGATGGTGGCTAAATCGTTAACCGCGATGACCGCGTTGACTCGGCAATTGGCCGATCGGAGGATTAAACGGGAATACGAGGCGATTGTACACGGACATCCGGCGCCCTCCGGCATTGTTGATGCCCCAATTGGCCGACATCCAACCCATCGAACCAAGATGGCGGTTCGGCCTTTGGGCCGGGCGTCTGAAACGCATTTCTGGTGTTTGGCGCGCTACGATGGGTTGGCGCACATGCGGTTTTCGTTGGTAACCGGCAGAACGCATCAAATCAGGGTGCATATGGAGCATCTGGGGCATCCCTTAGTTGGGGATCCTGTCTACCGGCAGCGTCGGGGTCCGCGTCTAGAGGGCGTGCCTGAGTTCGACCGTCAAGCCTTACATGCGCGGCGTCTAGAATTGGCGCACCCAGTGTCTGGGGATCTTGTCGAGGTCAATGCGGACGCGCCGGATGATTTTCAGGCCCTTCTGGCCTGGGCTCGAGCATCCAATGATTAGCGTGGTGACCGATTTTCACAGCGTGTTCGGATTGCCGGATCAAGGTGTTCGAGCAGTCTGCACCACTCGCCAGGCAGGCAGTAGTCAAGGCGCCTACCAAGGACTGAATTTAGCAACCCATGTTGGCGATGACCCAAGGCTTGTGATGCAGAACCGTGAGCGCCTCGCGGATCAGTTTGATTTGCCGGGTGAACCGCTTTGGTTGAATCAAGTCCATGGCGCGCAGATATTGGAAGTGGAAGAAAACGCCGTACCCGAGAACGCCGATACCGAGGCAGATGGCGCAATAACCGCAGCGTCCAATGCGGTGTTGGCAATCCTGACCGCGGATTGCTTGCCAATACTGCTTGCAAGTTGTGATGGCTCGCGCATCGCGGTGGTGCACGCGGGTTGGCGGGGTCTTTTGGCGGGTGTTATCGAGGCGGCTGTTGCCGGCTTTCAGGGCGCGCCCCTGTGTGCTTGGATCGGCCCGGGTATTGGACCCTGCCACTTTGAAGTGGGGCCAGAATTTAAAACGCTGTTTCCAGAGCCCGGATTGTTCGTAGCCAAACCAGGCCAGCGAGATTGCTTTGATCTACCCCAAGCCGCGCGCCGATGTTTGCACCGTGCGGCGGTTAAACGAGTGATTCAGTCCGAGCGCTGCACAGTCTGCGAGGTGGATACCTTTTATTCCTACCGCAAGGAGGGTGTCACAGGCCGGGTTGCGAGCTTGTTGTGGCGATTGCGGGGTTAACGCCGATTGCAGTTATCGTTAACTGCGGTGCGGGCTTCATTGATTAGGACTTGCTTATGCGCTCGTGTCATAAAAACCATTTTGCCTTCCGCATTTTTAACCTTGAGTCTTTGAAAGCGTTCGAGTTCATCCAAACGATTTTGAGCCGCGTTGCAGTTGCCCTCGTAGTCCGCGGTCTCTTGCCCAACGCGTGCCAAGGCCGCCGTCTTTGCCATTTTAGTTGCTGGCCTTTTTGAGTCTTCGGCCTTTGCCTGTGACGTTGGTGCCGGCACCTTTTCGGGCGTATCGGGCGCAATATAGCCAAACGGTTTTTTTGGATTGAGGTTTTCGACATCAAATGACGTTACGGGGCGATCCGCAAAATGTGTCCTGCCCTCCGCGTCCTGCCAGGTATAAATGTTTTGGCGTTCAGCGGACTCGCTCTGGGCGGGCCATGCAGACAGCATTATGAGCCCAACGCACAAGCAGAACTGTCCGGCAGATAAGGGGTATTCATGATCTGGATGGCGATTCATAGGCTGTTTGCAAAATCCGGCGGATCGTTGACTCGTAGGATGGTATAGTAAAAAATGCTGGGCCCCAAAGCCAAACTGGCAAGAACAAGGTGGTATCTGTGAAAAATGATCTCAAAACAGCGCCAAAATCAGAGTTAGAGCAGCTCTCTGGTGGTGACATGCTCGTTCGGTCCCTTCAAGCGGAGGGCGTCGAGTATGTGTTTGGGTATCCGGGCGGCGCAGTGCTTCACATATACGATGCCATGTTTCGTCAGGATGTGATCAAGCACTTTTTGGTGCGTCACGAGCAAGCAGCGACTCATATGGCGGATGGCTATGCCCGTGCGACGGGGCGGCCCGGGGTGGTTTTGGTGACGTCTGGGCCGGGTGCGACCAACGCGATTACCGGGATTGCGACGGCCTATATGGATTCGATCCCCATGGTGGTTATCTCGGGTCAGGTGCAGTCTCACTTGATCGGCACCGATTCCTTCCAAGAAACTGACATGGTGGGTATATCGAGACCGATCGTTAAACACAGCTTTTTAGTCAAGCGTGCGGTCGATATCCCAGCAACGATCAAAAAAGCGTTTTATTTGGCGAATAGCGGCAGGCCAGGGCCGGTCGTGGTCGATATCCCAAAAGATATTACCAACCCGGCGGACCTTCACCCGTTTGAATATCCTGAAGAGGTGTCGATTCGCTCTTATAATCCGGTGACTCGGGGACATAGCGGACAGATTAAGAAAGCGGTGACGATGCTGCTCGCTGCAGAACGGCCCATGATCTATAGCGGCGGCGGCGTCATTCAAGGCGAGGGTTCTGGTTTGCTCACGGCTTTGGTGAAGCGGCTCGGTTATCCCATCACCAGTACGTTGATGGGGCTGGGGGCTTTCCCCTCCACTGACCCGCAGTTTCTGGGCATGCTCGGGATGCATGGCACCGTTGAGGCGAACAACGCCATGCATCACTGCGATGTGCTCTTAGCTGTGGGTGCACGCTTTGACGACCGGGTCACCAACACCATTTCAAAGTTCTGCCCGTATGCCAAAATTGTCCACATTGATATGGACCCAACCTCGATCAGTAAAAATGTTGCGGTCGACGTGCCGATTGTTGGGCCTGTGATCTCGGTCCTTACGGAAATGCTGGGGTTAATTGATCTTGAGGTCAAGGCGCTGGGCGAGCATAACGCCAAGCATTTAGCGGACTGGTGGGCGCAAATTGAGGGTTGGCGTGGCCAGGATTGCCTAGCTTATGAGTCTGATGCGAGCGTGATTAAACCCCAGCAGGCGGTGCAGGCAGTTTATCAAGCCACGGGCGGTGGTGCCTACGTCAGCTCGGATGTCGGTCAGCATCAGATGTTTGCGGCATTGTATTATCCCTTTGATTGGCCGCGGCAGTGGATCAACTCAGGGGGTCTTGGCACCATGGGGTTTGGTTTGCCGGCCGCGATGGGGGTGCAAGTCGCTTTTCCTGAAGCCCAGGTGGTCTGCATTACGGGCGAAGGCAGTATTCAAATGAACATACAAGAACTGTCGACGTGTCGGCAGTATGAGCTGCCTGTCAAGATAATTAACTTGAACAATGGCGCGCTCGGAATGGTTCGGCAGTGGCAGGATATGCAGTATGAAGGTCGGCACTCCCATAGCTATATGGACTCCTTGCCTGATTTCAAGGCGTTGGCCGAGGCCTACGGCCATGTTGGGATTGAAATTACCAAGCCCGAGGAGTTATTGCCCGGGTTGGAAGCTGCATTTGCGCTAAAGGATCAGCTTGTTTTTGTTGATATCAAGGTCGACCCCAATGAGCATGTGTACCCAATGCATGTGGCGCCGAACGGTTCAATGCGTGATATGTGGCTTAAAAAAGGAATTCGAACCTGATGAGAAGGATTATCTCAATTCTCCTGGAAAATGAAGCGGGGGCTTTGTCGCGCGTAATTGGATTGTTTGCGCAGCGAAACTACAATATCGAGTCGCTGACGGTTGCGCCGACGGACGATGTGAGCTTATCTCGGCTGACGTTGACCACCAGTGCCAGTGATGTTGAGGTCGAGCAGATCACCAAGCAGCTTAATAAATTGATCGAAGTTGTAAAGTTGGCAGATTTGACCGACGGTGAGCACGTTGAGCGCGAGTTGATGTTGCTAAAGGTGAAAGCCTCGGGTGCTCAGCGCGCAGAAGTGAAGCGGGTTGCGGATATTTTTCGAGGTCAAATTATTGATGTGACGGCAAGCACCTATGCGATCCAGTTGTCTGGCACCACCGAAAAATTGGATGCCTTTATTAACGCACTGAGCGAGTCTGTGGTTCTGGAGGTGGTTCGAACTGGGGTGACGGGATTGAGTCGCGGCGAAAAAGTGTTAGCTCTTTAAAGTAAGTTGTCCAAACAACGGCCCCAGCGTTAGCGTTAGGGTCCTGGAGTTACTATGGTGAATGACGCATCCAGTTCGAATCCGAAGCCCCAGCCCGATAATGTGAGGCCGTTGCCGAGCAAGCGGCAAGGTTTACGGCGCGGGATCTATCTACTGCCGAACCTCATTACGACCGGTGCGCTCTTCTCCGGATTCTATTCCATTATCTCGAGTATGACGGGCGACATTGAGCAGGCCGCAATTGCGATTGTGATCGCGGGGTTTCTCGATTCGTTAGACGGTCGGGTTGCGCGATTAACCAATACGCAGAGCGAGTTTGGCGTGCAATACGATAGTTTGTCGGACCTGGTTGCCTTTGGGGTTGCCCCGGCCCTTTTAATGTTTAGTTGGGTGCTCGCGGATCTTGGGAAGCTCGGCTGGTTTGTTGCTTTTTTGTATATGGCTTGCGCGGCCTTACGGCTCGCTCGATTTAACACGGCGCCAGACAGTAAGGTTTTCTTTGGCCTGGCGAGTCCAGGTGCCGCAGGGACTATCGCCTCGCTGGCTTGGGTTTGGCATGATAATGTTCAGCAAAGTGCTGGGCTGGAGTTTGGTTTGCCCTTTGCGGTTCTGGCAGGTGTCTTAGCCGTCTTGATGGTGAGTAATATTCGGTACTACAGCCCGAAAGAGTTTGATTTTGGCGGCAGAATACCGTTTTTGTTTATGGTGACAATTGTGTTCTTGTTTGTTGTGGTCGCGGTCTACCCACCCGGGATGCTGCTGATCATCGGGCTGACCTACGCCGCATCAGGGCCAATCGGCAGTTTGCTTCGTAGACGTAGAAGAAACCCAGACGGAGACTAGCCCTTGGGGCGCCCTCGAGTCTCGGCGCTAAATCACAAGGAGCGAGCGGCATGAAAACACCCGTTGGTAGCACGTTAACCGAGGCCGACGTCACCCCAGAGACGGTTTATCTAAACCGCAGACAATATCTAAAAACCTCTGCCGTTGCCGCCGCTGTCCTGGTGGCGCCGAAGCTTAAGGCCTCGGAGTCGACCTTCGGCGCAGATCCGGCGCCGCTTTGGCTACAATCTCAAAACAAACAAGCATCCCCGAGCCCGTTCTCGACGACTGAAAAGTTGACCCCTTATGAATATGTAACGGGCTACAACAACTTTTATGAGTTTGGTACAGGAAAGGATGACCCTGAAAAGTACGGGCAGGATTTCAAGCCACATCCTTGGCAGGTGACGGTGAGTGGTTTGGCCGAAGGCACGGGCACCTTTGACCTAGAAGATTTGCTGAAAGGCTTGGCGGTTGAAGAGCGCATTTACCGCTTGCGGTGCGTTGAGGCCTGGTCGATGGTGATTCCTTGGCTTGGCGTATCAATGGCGGCGCTGCTTAAGCGGCTTAAGCCGCTCAGTAGTGCGCGATATGTTGCGTTTGAGACGGTCTATCGGCCGGAAGAAATGCCTGGACAAGCCTCTTTTTTTGCTGCGATTGATTACCCCTACATCGAAGCGTTGAGGATGGATGAGGCGATGCATCCGTTAACGTTGATGGCAACCGGGGTTTACGGCCGTTCATTGCCGAATCAAAATGGCGCCCCCCTGCGGTTGGTTGTGCCATGGAAATATGGCTTCAAAAGCATCAAGTCGATTCGGAAGATCACGTTTACGGATCGGCAGCCGCAAACAACCTGGCAGAAGGCAAACGCGCGTGAATATGGCTTTTACGCCAACGTGAACCCCGCTGTTGATCATCCGAGATGGCGTCAATCCGAGGAGCGTCGATTGCCAAGCACGTTGTTTGCCTCGAATCGAGTGCCGACCTTGCCGTTTAATGGTTACGCTGAGGCGGTGGCAGGTCTTTATCAAGGCATGGACCTTACGAAACACTACTAGCTGATCAGGAGCGCACTTACGCTTATGTGGATCGTATAATGGATAAGGTGTTCCTAACGCGCTGGTTCTGGTGGGTTTTACTATTGCCTTGTACCTTTGTAGGCGCGCGCGTTGCCCAAGTCGTGTGGTATGACCCAAGTGCGCTAGGCCCGGACCCAGCCCAATCTTTAGTCGATCTTTTTGGCACGATAGCTTTGTGGCTCCTGTGCGCGGTGCTCTTCGTGACGCCCGTGCAGACCATTATCAAGGCCCGATGGCTGCTGCGGCAACGTCGTGCCTTAGGGGTCGCGTGCTTTGGATATGCGCTGCTGCACTGGTTGTCGTATGCAGGCTTATTGCTGGAGTGGCAGTGGCAGAATCTGGGTCAGGATTTGCTGAAGCGACCTTACATTATTGTCGGGTTTTTGGCTGGTTTGATGCTCCTGGTTCTGGCGGGGACGTCCAATAACGCCAGTGCGCGCGCACTGGGTCGTCGCTGGCGAATCCTGCACCGGTTGGTCTACCCGGCTGCGGTGTTAGTTCTGATCCACATGTTCTGGGTCGCGCGAAGCGATTACACGGAAGTCGCCCTGTATTCAGCAGTTGTCCTGCTGCTGTTGCTGCATCGTTGGCGACAGCAAGCGAAGTCCTCGTAGATCTGTGTTAGCACTGGCCAGTAAGGTTTAAAGGTCCCTATGCTGGGTTGTAAAAGAGACGCTTTATTGATTTCGAGCGGGTTTCCTGGTCGCAACGTGAAGTCAATTCGGGGGGCGGGAGGATAAAGCCTTGCAAAGCCCTAGGATTGTCTAGTAAGCTGCGCGTCCGTTGTTTGGAACCGCCTTTTTTGAGTCAAGAGTAACCCGCCGCAAAGCGAGTGAAATTAAATAAGAAAAGGTGTTGTAAAGGAAACAATGGTACGTATAATACGCGTCCTGGCCAAGCGGTCAGGCTCGCAAGAGTTAGGTTGTCAGCTAAGGGGCTGAAACCATTCGAGACAAATTTTACGAAAGCTCCCCGCTTGCTAAGTTAGCCGGCGCGGCATCCTTCGCTAGAAAGTCCGAAGAAGTTTTTTAAAAATCAGGAAAACAAACAATAGGTGTGGGTACTTGTTAGTTGAGTGCGAAAGTTATCAGCAACAAGTTACCGACAATTTATTGAGTATACTTACTAAAT
>JABGWC010000002.1 GCA_018645765.1 Gammaproteobacteria bacterium
CAGCGGAAGACCATTTATTTCAACCACGTTATCCAGCATACGGGTAAAAATAGCGACGGCTTCACGGAAGGTCTCCCAATCGAAGTCAGCGTCTCCGTTGAAGGGTCGTTCAACAAAGCGGGTCAGGTTGACAGAGCCAAGCAGGCAACTGCCGTAAGGCGGCAGTGGTTGCTCACCGCAAGGATTGGTTGCACGAATATTTTCGCAAAACCAGTTGTTGTTCATCTCATTGACCTTGTCGATCAATATAAAACCCGGTTCCGCAAAATCATAGGTCGAGGCCATGATCATGTCCCAGAGGCGCTGGGCTTTTACGGTCTTGCTGACTTTACAGGCAACAAGGCCCGCATCATTGGTGACGTACTTTGCTTTTGCTGGAAACTCGCGCCAGAGTACTTGCGAGGGATCATCCAAATCCAATTGATCTGATTCAAGTTCGCTTTGCGTGATCGGGAACGATAAGGCCCAATCGGTATCGTTTTTAACCGCTTCCATAAATTCAGCGGTGATCAGCAGGGATAAATTAAATTGACGGAGTCTTCCGTCTTCGCGTTTGGCTTTGATGAAGTCCATTACATCGGGGTGACCGATTTCGAAGGTTGCCATTTGCGCGCCTCGTCGCCCCCCAGCGGACGAGACGGTAAAGCAGGTCTTGTCATAAATATCCATGAAAGACAGAGGCCCTGACGTGTAGGCGCCGGCGCCCGACACGTAGGCGCCTTTGGGGCGCAAGGTCGAAAATTCATAGCCAATGCCGCAGCCCGCTTTTAAAGTGAGTCCCGCTTCAAGATTCTTTTGTAGGATATCTTCCATGGAATCAGAAATAATGCCGGAGACCGTGCAGTTAATCGTTGATGTGGCTGGTTTGTGCGCCTGGGCACCGGCGTTTGAGGTGATCCTACCTGCAGGGATGACACCATGACGCAGCGCCCACAGGAATTTCTCATACCAGTCTTGGCGGATGTCTTTCGCTTCGACTTCAACCAAGGCTTTTGCCACCCGTTGATAGGTTTGATCGATATTTTCATCGATGCGCTCGCCTTGTTTACTCTTTAAACAGTATTTGTTCTCCCAGATGTCGAGTGAGGTTGGCTGAAGCTTGATTTCGTTCACGTTAGCGGGAATGGCTTTGAGATCAGTTTTTTGGGCTGTGGAATCCATAAGTCAATATTGCCTCTCATCAGTTGATGGTAATGGGTCGTTGTTCTGTCTAAGGCCTGTCGCAGGCCGGTCTTCAATTTGTTTGACCAAAGCGGTTTGCCTGCCGCGATGGGATCGCTCATAAAATCAAGCGTCCTTTACTTCAATGCTCTGTGTACCAAAAGTGCTCTGTGTACCAAAAGTGCTCTGTGTCAGATCGGTCTGTAAGCGCTTTTGAGGCCGCTTATGAGCACCGCAAATCCTGACGGTATCGTGTGAGGTCATGCCAGCAAAGATTAGCCTAACCTGTGGACGCCCATCAACGGGGTGTGTTGCGCTCAGGTTGCTGACTTGACCCTCTTTTGAAGGGTACGGCAGATGCCCTGAGTCGATGGCTTGGAGTCCTAAAAGCCCAGATATTGTGCTACACGACCTTTCTGAGCACAAGATATAGTTGCCCTGAAAATACATAAAATGCTAAAAAAAATCAAAAATAAGGGTCAGGTCTAGCGTAATTTAACCATAATCGACTGTTTACAGCGTGCCATCTTTCGCGGGACACTCAATCAGAGCATCAATACAACCTTGGGATAAAACGCGATGAATCAGTTGAAGACGAAAGTGGCTATTATTACCGGCGGCGGCAGTGGCATTGGCGCGGCAACTGCGGAACGTATTGCGGAACAAGGCGCCTCGGTGATGGTCACCGATATCAATGGTGATGCCGCGGAACAAACGGCGCGGGTAATACAGCAGCGTGGGCAGTCTGCAAAAGCATTGGCCCAGGATGTGGCCGACCCTGCTGCTTGGGCGGCGGTGTTTACCAAGACCGCCAAAGCCTTCGGCCCAGTCAATGTCTTGGTCAATAATGCCGGCGTCAGCGGGGCCGGTCGGGATCGCTTTGAAGAGCCGGAAGGGCTTGATGCATGGCGGCAAATTATGAGTATCAATCTGGATGCTGTGAATTTGGGTTGCAGAATGGCGATTCAAGAGATGAAGGTGATGGGCGGCTCGATCGTCAATATTTCATCTGTCATGGGGTTGGTGGGGGGCGCGGGCCCAGCCTATAACGCCAGTAAAGGCGGCGTTCGGCTGCTGACTAAGTCGATTGCGAGCTATTGTGGACGGATGGGTTATCCGATTCGGTGCAACTCGGTGCATCCCGGTTATATTTGGACGCCAATGGTCCGTCAGATTGCTGAGGTTCATGAAGAGGTCGAAACCGAAGAGGCGTTACAGGAAATGTTACTACTGCAGCACCCTATCGGCCGTTTGGGGGAGCCCGATGATATTGCCAACGGTATCCGGTTTTTAATCTCAGATGAGTCCAGCTTCATGACCGGTAGTGAGTTGGTCATCGATGGCGGCTATACCTGCGTTTAGGCGGCGCCGTTTGACGAAGCGATAGCCTTTTAGCAAGCAGTATGGTTTCATCCGAAGAAATCTTGGCGACGGCGATGCCGTAATGGCCTTAAGTCCTGCCTTGTCCAAGACAAAGGAGGGCTTTAAATCATAATCTTGAAAATGTGAATGGAGTTCGCGCATGCACCTATCCCAGATAGCCTCACAAAACCCCGATAAGCCGGCCTATATTATGGTGGGCAGCGGTCAAACGGTGACCTATGAAGGGCTTGAGGCCGGATCAAACCAATTGGCGCAGCTGTTTCGGTCGTTAGGGCTCATGCGCGGTGATCACATTGCCATTCTCCTCGAGAATCATGCCTTGTTCCTGCAAATCTGTGTTGCTGCGCAACGTGCTGGAATCTATTACACCGCGATCAGCTACCGACTGCAGTCCGATGAAGTGGAATACATCGTGAATGATTGTGGCGCACGGGTGTTCATTACCTCGATTGATCGTCGAGCAGTGGTTGAGCCTTTAATTGGCCGCCTAGAAAATTTGGATCAGTTTTTTATGCTCGATGGCGTGATTGCTGGGTTCGAGTCGTTAGAAGCGGCGATGCAGAACCAGTCCACTCAGATGATTGAGGACGAAAGTATCGGCACGTCTATGCTGTATTCTTCGGGAACAACCGGGCGGCCCAAAGGGGTCTACCGCCAGTTACCCGAGGGCGTTTGGGGCGAAGAAGATGCCGGCGCGATGTTTCGGGCCCTGTACCAGGCCCAAGAAGACAGCATCTATCTCACCCCGGCGCCGCTTTATCATGCGGCGCCTCTCACCTTTACCATGGCGTTCCTATTAGGGGGCATGACCTGTGTCGTGATGGAGCATTTTGAAGCAAGTGCCGCTCTAGCAGCCATCGAAACCTACCGCGTGACACATTCCCAGTGGGTGCCGACCATGTTCATCCGGATGTTGAAGCTCGATGATGCTGAGCGCTTGAAATACGATGTGTCGAGTTTGGTGTGCGCAATCCATGCGGCAGCGCCGTGCCCGGTTCCAATAAAAGAACAAATGATCGAATGGTGGGGGCCGATTATCTACGAGTACTACGCCGGCTCAGAGGGCAATGGCTTTGTTGCCATCAATTCCGAAGAATGGTTGGCACATAAGGGTTCCGTTGGGCGCGGCCTGACGGCGGTTTTGCACATTTGCGATGATGCGGGCGATGAAGTGCCTGTTGGTCAGTCTGGCACCATTTACTTCGAAGGTGGTGGGGATTTTGAGTATCACAATGATGCTGAGAAAACCGCTGAGTCCAGGCACCCGCAGGGTTGGTCAACCTTGGGAGACGTCGGGTATCTCGACGAAGAAGGCTTTCTGTATTTGACCGATCGTAAAAGCTTCATGATCATCTCTGGCGGCGTCAATATTTACCCTCAGGAAACAGAAAACCTGTTGGTTACCCATCCGAAAGTAATGGATGTCGCGGTTTTTGGCGTGCCGAATGAGGAGTTTGGCGAAGAAGTGAAGGCCGTCGTTCAGCCTAAATCTTGGTCGGATGTAGGCCCTGAACTCGCCGCGGAGCTGATGGAATTTTGCCGCGAGAATATCTCGCACATTAAATGCCCTCGATCCGTAGACTTTGAGCAAGAGCTGCCGCGTCATCCCACGGGCAAGCTCTATAAGCGCTTACTCAAAGATCGGTATTGGGCCGAGCACGGTAAATCAATCTAAGGCCAGGCAGGCGCCATCGCCTCAGCGGTTTTTGAGTAAGTTGGCCGGAGAGAATTGGTCTGTCAGGATGGGGGCTGTCTGGTCCCAGTCTGCGCGCCTATTGAGGTATTTCGGAAAGCTCTCGATGGCAATACCGAACCGTGTCAGCGCCGGCGCTAAAGCGCGCGCATTGGTCTCGAGGGTTTCGCGGTCTGGCAGTCCTGCAGGCCGGGCAATGATGACCCGATTGCCACTAGCAGGCAGTTTAAAGTTAAAAAAATCTTTAAACACTGCTTTGTAAGTCTGTGATTCATAATCATAAAGTTGGGAAGAAGAGAAGGTGTTGGCTACCACGACGCCGCCCTCAGATAAGAGGGCGCGCGTTTCCGCCAGGAATTCTCGAGTCATCAGATGCTCAGGAATATACTCTCCGGTAAACGCATCCAGAATCACCAAATCGTACTTCGAGCCTAGTCGCGCCGCGCGCTTAATGAAGACCCGCGCATCTTGCACGGCAACATTAAGCTGATCGTTTGCTTTAAAATTGAAGAAGCCCTCAGCAACCCGAACAACGGCGGCATCGATTTCAACCACGTCGATTTGGGCCGTGGGATACAGCGCATTGAGCGCAGTCGGTAAAGTGCCTCCGCCTAAGCCAACGATGAGAATCGAGCTGGGATTGGGTTGCAGCAGCAGCCCGCCAAAGGTCATTCGGACATAGGAAAACACCACGCGATCCGGGTTCTCGGTATCAAAACAGGACTGTCGCCGATCGTCCCGGCGGACGGCGAACACCAAGCAGCGGTCATCGCCTTTTTGCTGGATTTCGATGTTTTGGTAGAGGGACTTCTCTCGATGAATAACCTCGCCCGTTGCGTTGCCCATACACAGCAGGCAGACAAGCGCGAAAACCCCGACGCGGCTCATGGGCGCCTTCGATTAAAAGCGATGGCAAGGCTTCCTGCGAGCAACAAAACCCCGACCATTGTGATCAAGATAGTATTCATGTCAAACCAAAGCACCAAGTAGAATGACGTCAGCAGAGTGCCTAGGGCGCTGCCGAGAGTCGATACGAAATACAAACCGCCCGCCACTTGCCCGCTGTGCCGGGTGTTATCGACCATCAATCGAACCGAATAGGGTGCGATCATGCCCAATAGCGCGGTTGGAATGAAAAACAAAAGGGTGGATGCCAGTAGCGAGCCATAGCGAGGGTCGTCAATCGCGGAAAAGACCGCATCCATGGCATTGTCAGCGAAAAAGACGATCGGCAATAGGCCAATGGCCGCAAGTAAGAAAAACAAACCATACAGGCCAAGATTGGGTTGATTGATCGATAAGCGTCCGCCAATGAGGTATCCCATAGCCAGAGCCACCATAAAGATGCTGATAATACTGCCCCAGACGTAAATGCTGCTGCCAAAGTAGGGCGCCAGGATACGACCGCCGAGTAGTTCCACCGACATAATGATAAAGCCACTGGTGAAGGCAAGCAGCAACACCAGCCAGCCAATGCGCTCTAGTTTTGTTTCTACCTGTTCGTCGGACATACCGCATACCACCTTGTCTTTTCCACAGTATAACCGCTCGGCAAAATGGCGCCAGCAAGCCGACGCACCGCGCGGGCAATCTATGGCATACTGGCGCGGCAAAACCCTAGGACAATCCGCTTTGAAAGCTCTGCTACGCCTCGTACCCTACGTTGCCCGATATCGATGGCAGGTTGTGGTTGGGTTTGTGGGGTTCTTTTTAGCGCGCTTTTTCGAAGTGAGCACCTATTACGGGGTGGCGCTCGGGATCGATGCCATTGGCGCCCTCGTTCAAGAAGAGTCGCTACCGTTTGGTCTTGAAATCTGGGAAATCGTTGTCGGCATTGTCAGCGCGGTTGTCCTGAGATTTATCTTTGTCTCGAGGGCCCGGCGGGCCTTCCGGCTCGTGGGGCAGAAGGTGTCTTTTGACCTGCGGGA
>JABGWC010000086.1 GCA_018645765.1 Gammaproteobacteria bacterium
CAGGCGCGAGCCCAGCTTTTGCAGCATGAGGCTGCGCTCTGCTTCACTTTGTTCAAAATCTGCTCGGGCCACTTCCATCATCAAGGCTGCTGTAGCCAATTCGAGTTCGTGGGGGGCGTCGTCGACTGTCGGGGCTTCGATGGATTGGTTAAACCAATTCGAGAGTTTATTCATCATAGCGTGCTGTCCTGTTCGGTGTTTGGCGGTGGGTAATGGCCTTGTCAAAGACCTCAATGCCGGCGTCGTCTTCAAACATATGCTCGCTCAGATAGCGTCGGTAGCTTCGAGCGCCAGGCTGGCCAAGATATAGGCCCAATAGGTGTCGTGTCATGTGTTTTAAACGAACGCCTTGGGCTAATTGTACCTGCATATAGGTTCGAAATTGATCAATAATGGCGGTCTGTTCAATTGCGTGGGCTTGATCGAGGGCGACATCGAGGCGGTGCAGCAACCAGGGGTCATTGTAGATGGCGCGCCCTAGCATCAGGCTTGTGACTTCCTGGCGCGCAGCGAGGACATCCTCGACGGTTTTGAGCCCGCCGTTTAAAACAAAGATGGCCTCTGGAAAATCTTTTTGGATGCGGGTGACATAGTCGTATTTAAGGGGCGGAATCTCTCGATTATCTTTAGGCGAAAGCCCTTTAAGGATGGCCGCGCGGGCGTGCACCACAAACAAGCGGCAACCTGCTTCATAGTTCGGTGCGATAAAGCCCAGAAAGTCATCATAGCTGTCGTGGTGATCAATGCCGATGCGGCATTTGATCGTGATCGGTAGAGCGGTTGCTGCTTGCATGGCGCGGAAGCAATCTGCGACTACCTCGGGGGTTGCCATGAGACAGGCGCCGATGCCGCCAGTTTGTACCCGGTCGCTTGGACAGCCGCAGTTCAAATTTACCGCTTGGTAGCCGAATGACTCGGCAAGCACTGCGCAGGCGGCCAGCGCGTCGGGATCGCTGCCGCCCAATTGGAGTACGACCGGTTCGTCCTGGGCGTGCTGTAAAAACGCCTCAGGCGCGTTGTAGAGCAGGGCGCCGGTCGTAATCATTTCGCTGTACAAGAGCGCCTTCGGACTGATGAGACGCAGTAGGTAGCGAAAATGTCGGTCGGTACAACCCATCATGGGCGCAACGGAAAGGATTGGGTGAGTCATGAATTCTGAATTAATCTTTGATGGCAGGTAGTGTACCATCACCGACGCAAGGGTTCTTTGCTGGAAGAGCCTATTGCGCGGCAGCAATCTCAAGCAAAGCGTCAGACAAGCCGCGCGCCAAAATAAGTGAGTAAACGTTATGGTTAGAACACGTGTGGCACCATCGCCAACGGGAGACCCGCATGTCGGCACCGCTTACATGGCGCTGTTTAGTTATTGTTTTGCGAAGCAGCATGGGGGTGAGTTTTTATTGCGCATTGAAGACACGGATCTTGCGCGCAGCACCAAAGCCTCCGAGCAAACGATTCTAGACTCCTTGAAATGGTTGGGTCTGCAGTGGGATGAGGGTCCTGATGTGGGCGGCCCCAAGGGCGCTTATCGGCAAAGCGAACGTTTGCCCATTTATAAGGCGCATACCCAATCTTTGCTCGACAACGGGCATGCGTTTCATTGCTTTTGCACCAGCGAGCGCCTGGATGAGATGCGCAAAGCACAAATGGCAGCGGGTCAGACAGCGCGTTATGACGGCTTGTGCAGCCAGTTAACAGCGGAGGACGTCGCGGCTCAAAAATCCGCTGGCACGCCCTTTGTGGTTCGAATGAAAGTCCCGGCTAGTGGGGTTTGCACGATTCAAGACCGACTGCGGGGTGCCATCGAGATTGATTATGCCCAGGTCGATATGCAGGTGCTGCAAAAAACCGATGGGTTCCCGACCTATCATTTGGCGGTAGTGGTGGATGATCACCTGATGGAGATTACGCACATTATTCGCGGGGAAGAGTGGATCAACTCGGCCCCCAAGCATCAGCTGTTGTACGAGTATTTTGGATGGCCTATGCCAGAGCTCATTCACATGCCCTTGCTGCGCAATCCCGACAAAAGCAAGTTGAGCAAGCGAAAGAACCCAACCAGCATCCGGTTTTATAAAGATATGGGCTATATGCCGGAAGCAGTTTTGAATTACCTAGGGATGTTGGGCTGGAGCCTGCCATCGGGTGAGGAGAAGTTCTCTCTGGACGAGATGGTCGCTCATTTCGATATTGATCGCATTAGTATGGGCGCGCCGGTATTCGATGTCGAGAAACTGAAATGGCTGAACGGCCGCTGGTTGCGGGAAACCTTGGACGATGAGGCGCTTGCAGGTCGATTAGCCGATTGGGCGTTTAACCGCGACAAACTCATGCAGATTATCCCGCTCATCAAAGAACGGGTGGAAGTGTTCAGTGATGTAGCGCCTTTGGCGGGATTTTTACTGGAGGGCCTGCCGCTGATTGAGGCGGAGCAATTCGCGAAGCTGAAAACGGAGCCTGAGGTCGCAATCAAAGTGCTGCAGTTTAGCCTTTGGTATTTAGAGCAGGCGAGTGATTGGCGCAGCGAAAGACTGCAAGCGGAGCTAAAGCAACTGGCCGAGGCCATGGACGTTAAGATCCGAGACTTCTTGGCGCCACTCTTCATTGCGATCAGCGGGCGTTCGGTGGCGCCGCCGCTGTTTGATTCGATGGTGGTGTTGGGGCCAGATCTGACTCGTGCTCGGGTTCGCCACGCGCTGAATACACTGGGCGGGGTGTCTAAAAAACAAGCCAAGAAGCTCGAGGCGGAATACCGACAGCTAGGGAGTGCGTTATGAGTACGATTGCTGAGGATTTTTTGAAGGAAGGACAGGTTTTACACGCGCTGCTCGCTGATCTTAGTGCTGAAGATTGGGCCCG
>JABGWC010000140.1 GCA_018645765.1 Gammaproteobacteria bacterium
AGCGATGAAGAGCCGCCGATTGCGTATGGCGACCTGATGTACGATGGCTACACGCACAATTCGATTGGTCGAATTATTAAGCTTGGTTTTAAATATGGGTTTTAAAAACGGGTTTTAATAGCATCGGGAAACCGATGATCGTGTGAAAATAAAAAGGCAGCCGAATGGCTGCCTTTTTTTTGCATTGTGTTGTTGAAAACCGCCGCCTTGAAAGCTGACCAGTAAGCCGGTTTGGTCTAGCTTCCGTGCTGGATGCGTCATGTGTTTTTGGACCGAAAAAAACAAACAGTACCTATTTCGAGTTTCAATAAGCGTGATCCCGCCCGTTATTGTGCGGTTGCCCGGTCGCGATGATGTGTCGATAGCCCCGTTCGCAGGACGCAACCAGCCGCGGTGAGGGGCTTAATCCTAATCGGGCGGGTCACTTTGTTGACTTATTTGGGGTTGCGAATAATGAGGATCCACTCTATGTTTAGGACTAACAACAAAAAAAAGGGGAATAGGATGTCGAGAGTCTCACTCAAGAGGCTGTTCATGGCGGTGGTATCAACGGCAACTGCGGTTGCTTTTGTCCCAACAACGTGGGCGGAAGAGCAAATTGAAGAGGTAGTGGTTACTGGGTCCTATATCAAGGGATCACCGGAAGACGCCGAGCTTCCCATTGACGTCATCACCAGTGCTGATCTTGAAAAAATGGGCTCTCCGTCCATTATCGAGATGGTACGAAACTTAGGTGTGACGGCGGCGAATTTGGGCGAGACAAACCAGTTTACCTCTGGTGGCCAGGCCAACGAAGGGGTCGCAACGGTCAACCTACGAGGTTTGGGCGCGGCAAGAACTCTAGTGCTTGTGAATGGCCGACGACACGTGGCAACCGAAAGCGCGGGTGTTGATATTAACGCCTTTCCGATGAATGCTATTGGCCGAGTCGAAATGTTGAAAGATGGTGCCGCGGCAGTTTATGGTTCAGACGCCATCGGTGGCGTGGTGAACTTCATTACTCGAAGTGGTTACGAGGGATTTGAAATCGGGGGCTCCTTCCAGGACATTCAAGGTTCTGACGGTGATTACTCGGTCGATGCCCTATGGGGTATCGCGCGCGATAATTGGAATTTCATGATTGCAGCAGAGCATGGTGGTCGAGGCGAGTTGCCGATTAAAGCCCGAGATTGGGCGCTTGTGAACACTGACGTGAACCCCATTGCAGGTTGGTCAGGAATTGGTAACCCAGGACTCAATGTTTGGTTTGCAGGGGTCAATGCGGGGCAAGCCGTGCCCGTTAACGTAACCTTGGCCGATGGGACCTCGCAGGAGCAGAATCTTACGACCGCCGGCGGTTCTTTTACGAAGGTTTTCAACGATCCACAGTGTGCTAACTTGGGTGCATTGCGAACCGGAAACGGCCTTTGTGGGTTCAACTATGGTTGGTTCGATAATCTGATTGAAGAGACCGAACAGACTAAGGTTTTTACCGAATTCAATTTAGACCTGAGTGACAATCACAGGCTGCACGTCGAAGCGATGTATTCTGAAGTCGATCTGCCTGAATGGAAAACGTCGCCTTCTTACCCCCCGCAGTCTTTGTACGGTCCAGATCGAGTGATTCTGCCAAATCATCCTGGCTTCATTGATTTTAATGAATTCTATGGTTTAACCGCGGCCGGTGGTGCGGCGTCGATCACCGAAGCTCAGGCAATTTCATCGCTGGATGTCACTGGTTTGCCAGAAGGCGCGAGCGTGTCAAGTATTGTTGGCGGCGCTGACGCGGCCGCAGCACTCGGTCGAAGCCCAACGGCCTTTACGGTCAGTCGAGCCATGGGGGTCTTAGGCGCGTTCGGAACGGGTGAGCCCGAAGCCGCCAGGCGGTTTACCGCAACGTCTCGCTTCGTGCTTGGCCTTGATGGCGAGCTGTTCAACGATGAACTCAGTTATGATGTGAGTGTGTCCTGGTCTAAGCGAAACCGCGATATTGGCGGTCAAGACATGTTTGTTGAACGCATGGGTTTGGCACTGCGCGGCTTCGGTGGCCCCAATTGCGATTTGCCAGCAACAACGTTGGGTGATGATGGTACTTACGGGTTTACCGATGCTGACGCGCTCGATGGCGCCGGCATAGACGGCTGTGAGTACTACAATCCGTTCTCAAGAGCCTTGCCGCAATCATTTGTGAATGGCAACAGTAACCCAGACTATAATGCCGAGGTCGCAAACTCTGAGTCCTTGCTGAAGTGGCTGATTGGACAGCGACAATGGAATCAAACCAACGAGTTGTTGGTGTTCCAGGCGGTGTTCAGTGGTGAAACCAATTGGGAAGTCGGCGGCGGTAGCGTCGGTTATGCCTTTGGTGCCCAGTCTCGAAATGAGTACTATGATTCTGACTTCGGTGACCTATCCGACCGGGCACTAAACCCCTGTCCTTATACGTTGCCAGCAAGTGCCGCATTAGGGTTAGTTTCAACCGCACAACTGTCGCCAAATTGTAGCTCTCCCACTGGGGTTGCCGCGTTCTTGGCGGCATCTGACGAAGAGACAACCGAGCGGACGATTTACGGTGTGTTCGGTGAACTCGCGATTCCGTTGACCGATGACATCAATATTCAAGCGGCCCTGCGATATGAAGACTACGGCGGTTTCGTCGGCAGCACGCTCGATCCGAAGGTTGCGGTTAGCTGGGAATTAAGCGATACCCTATCGCTTCGTGCCTCTGCTTCAACAACTTTCCGTGGGCCACCTCAGAGTTTCCTCGCGGGCACGGGTACGGCATTGTCCTATGTCAGTTATACCAGTGCGTTTAAGGCGATCGATACGGTCGGTAACCCGACTTTGACCTCTGAATCTGCAGTGTCGACCAATTTTGGCGCCATTTACCAGAATGAGGGTTTGTATGCCTCTGTCGATTGGTGGTCGTTCACGTTTGACGATTCATTCCAGACAGAGGGCTTCAATTCTTTGTTGGGTGCCTACGCCGGTAATGGTTGTACGGGCTCGGATGGCGTAGCAACCGATAGCGCGACCTGTAACGAGTTGCGAACGCACATCTTCCCAGTTGCCGCACATACCAATTTGGGTGCCACTGAGCGCGTTGCGGTGAACATCATAAATGGTGAGGAGATCACGACCTCGGGTATTGATGTTGCGATCCGATACAGCATTGAAGACTTACTGCCGGGTACGCTTGGCTTGGCGCTTGAAGGGACTTACGTTCTTGAATATGAGCGCGCCGATCAGCTGGATATCTCTGGTGCGATTGTATTGGCAACGGGTGGCGATCTGGTGGGTAAGTTGAATTACAATGCCGGACCATCGTTCACGTCTAAGCCAGAGTTAAAGCTTAATGCGACTGTGAGTTTTGAGACGCAAAGTCATTACGCAAGCTTAGCCGCACGGTATATTGGCGATTATGATGATACGGGTGCAACGGCAGCCTACCCGTGGCTTGCAACGGTTGACTCTCAAGTTACACTCGACGCGCATTATCTATTCAATGGGATCGATAATCTAACCATTGGTTTGTCAGCGTTGAACCTAACGGATGAAGATCCACCTGCAGCACGGGGTGATCTCAATTATGATCCGTTCACGCACAATGCCTTTGGCCGCATGATCAAGGCAGACATAACGTTTAGAATGCCGCAGTAAAGTCATTCTCGAGTTGAAGAAGCCCGGTTTTGCCGGGCTTTTTTTTGCCTGTTTGCAAGGTGAATCGATCGCATAAATTTAACGGGGTCGGGCCAATAATGACTGGTCTTGGGTGCCGCGCCGACGGATTGATCAAAAATGGACAACCTTGAACCTTATTCCGGCCAAAGATTTTGTTGTTGGCGGGTTTGGAGACCCTTGGACGCTCATTTGAACAGGTCCGCAAGCGGTTCGGCCGTCTAGGAATGGTTGCTTGCGTTCAAGGCCTCGTTGTTCTTTTCATTATGGACCCACAGTTGTTTTGGGCGTAAAAAGCAGCGCCAGAAAAAATGAGTCCAAGCGGTTGAGGTGGCATCGACCTCAACACGTTCCAGATCAATGATCGTTATTCTACGCCGCGCTGCCTCACGGAGGTTGCGTTTCTGATTCTGCCGCCAATCACCTTCGCGCCTTGGCGCTCATTCTCAATCTGCGCCTTGGTCCGACAAACTTTTACCGAGCGATTACTGCCTAGTACTTTCTCCCGATGGCAAATTAGGGTTGGTGGCCTTGGGTCCTGCGCTTTGGATAGATCGGGCTCTGGGGTTTTGCGGACACTTAAATCAGAACTGGTTTCAACGGTGCTGACTTGTGTTGCTTGCGCGGCATCTGGCTTATCTCGCCCGCTGTTGCTGGCGCAGCTGGTTAGGATCAAGACCATATTGACGGTTAGCAGGGCCTGTGCCAAAAAAAAATTGGCGCGCTGGTGTGCTGGCGTGGGGATTGATAGAGTCACAAGTCGCTCCAATTCGCAGTAGAGATTTTTTATAACGGTTGCATCGTTGCACTGCAAATCATTTTTGGACGTGTTTTGTTTTAGAAGGCGGGCGCGCGCAACGGCAGAGGGCCTTAGTGCGTTTGCGGAAATTTAGAAGCGTCCAAAGTCACCCTGAAATGCGGGTAATCAGCCTTGATGGGTTGGGAGCCGAGCCTTGTGCAAAGATTAGTCGCCCGCGGGTTCTGTTTAAGAATCCGCGTGCGCTGCACCCCACTTGACAGATAGGCTGATGCATTAATTTAAACCCGGTGGAGATTCTGTTTATGGCTCGAAATCCAGAAGTTGCCGTTGAGACTCAGGCAGGCGGGATTCTGTATCTAAGAAGTCCGTTATCCGTTGAAGCAAGCAACCAATCATTGGCCGAGCGCTTTTTTGACTGGTGCACCCGCTATGCCAATCAAGTGGTGATTGCTGAAAAGGATGCATCGGGTTGCTATGTCGAATTAACCTATGCCGCTGCAGCGCAACAAGCCAAGGCGATTGCCGCCCAGTTGACCCGGCTGGGCGGCAGTCAATCGACCCCTTTGATGATGCTATCTGGCGCGTCTAGAGTGCATTTTGTCGTGGCTTGGGGGGCGCTCCTGGCTGGCGTGCCGTACGTGCCGGTCAGTCATAATTACGCGACTGTTCCGGGAGCTTTTGGGAAATTAAAAGCGGTCTTTGAAACAGCGCAACCGCAATTTGTTTGGTCCGAAAATTATGCTGTTCAGCGAGAGGCCTTGGTGGCTACAGGGCTTGCTGAAAAGTCCTTTATGTGGCTCGGCAGTCATGCACCAGGATCCGCGATGGCACTTGAACTTGAACTTGAGGCCAACGAAGTGTCTGATCGACTCGTTGATGAACGAGTCGCAGAGTTCAGTGGTGACACCGTGGCGCGCTATATGTTTACCTCGGGCTCAACGGGCAGTCCCAAAGGCGTCATTCATACCCACGGCATGATCACGACGATGCTGGCAGCGCGCGCCGCCCTCGGCGAAGATGAACCGGATGCTGCGCCGCCCAGAGTCTTAGACTGGATGCCCTGGTCTCACGTAGGGGCAGGGGTGTTGCGAATGGCGTTCGTGATGAACGCTGGGGGCTCGATTTACATTGATGACGGTAAGCCCGTGCCGGGTGAATTCGAGAAGACACTGGCGAATTTGGCCGTTGTGAAGCCGACGTCGTACGCTGGCGCGCCCTTGGGCTGGAATATGCTGGTCGAGGCGCTGGAACAGGACGATGCGCTCGCCACAACGTTTTTCGGTCATGTGGTCTCTCTGGCTTACGGCAGTGCCGCAATGCCTGAGTCGACCTACGAGCGCCTGCAGGCGCTACTTGTAAAATACCAGGGCGCTCGTCGGGCGATGTCAACCAGCCTGATGTCGACCGAGGTTGCGGTTGGTTTGTCGCGCTATTGGCCCTGTGAGGATCAAACGGTGGTGGGCTTACCGATGCCCGGTGCAGAATTCAAATTACTGCCGGTGGGTGATCGCTATGAGGTCCGGGTGAAGTCCGATGGGGTAACGCCGGGTTATCTGAATGATCCAGATAAAACGCGAGCGGCCTTTGATGAGGACGGCTTCTTTAAAATGGGTGATGCCGTGACCTTTGCGGACCCGAAGCGGCCCGAAGCAGGTTTGCGTTTTGC
>JABGWC010000169.1 GCA_018645765.1 Gammaproteobacteria bacterium
AGCACCCGGTGGCCGCCAGACTTTTCGTTAAATACAATCAGTTTCATAACTGTTTATCACCTCGATCTCGGTCATAATACTAACAGATTGTAATTCAACTGACTGAAGACCTAATGAAGTTATTAGAAGACATCTTGGACAATATGGCAGGTGCAACCTCGACAATCGTGCGCCAAGCACAAGAGTTTAAACGCCTTGAAACGGCGATTGAGCAAGTGCTGGATATCCGCGTTAAGGTTTCAAGCATTCGGAACGATACCCTTTACCTGCAAGTTCCAAATGCGGCCCAAGCGACTCAGTTGCAATACCGGCAATACCCTTTCTTATCCAAATTACAGCACGAAGGGCTCATACCCAACGTGCGCGCACTCAAGGTCCAAGTCCGACCTGACCCGGCCCCGGCCAGCCGAGTTGCACGACAACCTGCCAAAATATCGTCAGACAATCAGTCCCTCCTGCAAGCCCACGCCGCAACAACAGACTTTCCAGCACTTAAATCGGCTTTATTGAAATTAAGTCAACGTTAGACTTCAGGCGCGCTGGGATGCGAGCACGCGGCATCCCTTGAGATCAAGGCTTAAGAGGCGTAATCAAGTCCGCCCAGATTTGCGTAGGCACTGGGCGCCTTTTGTCGGTCGCCAAAAGTGATCACGTCCCATGCATCGGGCTGGGCCAATAACGCGGTTCGCAATGCGTGGTTCTCCGTATGTCCGGATTTATAACCCACAAACTCCCCAAGAATGCTGTGTCCCAGCAAGTACAAATCACCGATGGCGTCGAGAATCTTGTGTCTTACGAATTCATCGTCATGACGCAATCCGTCGGCGTTTAAAATCCTGAACTCATCGACGACGATAGCGTTATCGAGGCTGCCGCCTTGTGCTAGGTTCATTTCTCTAAGCTGCTCAAATTCCTGCATCAGCCCAAATGTCCTAGCTCGACTGACGGCTTTCACAAAATCTGTGTTCGCAAAATCAATACTGGCGTGTTGTTCTTTAATTACCGCGTTATCGTAGATAATCGTATGGCTGACTTTAAAACCGGCGTGAGGCAACAATTCAACCCGCTGCCCATAATCATTTAACCCATCAGCGCCGCTTACCCGAATTGGCTTTTTGATCCGAATAAACTTCTTGGCCGCGGACTGTGCCGCAATGCCGGCGGACTGAACCAAGAAGACAAAGGTTGCCGCGCTGCCATCCATAATGGGCATTTCTGGACCGCTAACCTCAACGTAGACGTTATCAATACCCAACCCAGAAAAGGCTGCTAGCACATGTTCAACGGTCGAAATTCTGGCGGAACCCTCACCAATGGTTGTTGCAAGCTTGGTATCGACAACAGAAGTGTTAAGCGCTTTAATCTCAACCATGGGTTCAAGATCCGAACGAATGAAGACCACGCCCGTATCCACGGGCGCCGGCCTCAGCGTCAAGTAAACTTTTTCGCCCGTATGCAGTCCAATGCCTGTCGCTCGGATCACATTTTTTAATGTTTTCTGCTTTACCATGTCCAGCATCCCAAATAGTAGCGATCGCCTTTTCCGGAGCTTAATGCTTCAGAGCCCTCAGCCTAATCCCGTCGCGGCGCAGATCTTAGCAAAACAGAAATACGATAACTACGGAATTACTCCAATATTGACCCTAATAATGGAGAAAAGTTGCATTTTATTCAAAATATTGTTTTTAACTATCTTGTTGATCAATTTAACCGGCTTGTCCTTAACCTCACCTCTTTAACGCAAAGCACGCCAGCCAAGTCGCTTGATCCGACGCCCTCGCTAATTCGCTTTGTATTTTACGGCTATCAAGCCATCGGTTGCGCACTGCAACCGGATCCCGCAGTAGCGGCCCCACGCCATCTACCGCCTTTTATTTGTCGGCCTTCAGCCGATCGTTTTGATCGTCAATCCGCCTGTCGCCTCAAAAAGGCGGGGATGTCCAAATACTCTAAGTCCTGTTGCTGACTGGTCGATGCTGCGCCACCCTCCTGGATCGCCTTATTCCGAATCACCGTCGGTCTGTCCAATTGCTGGTAATCCGGCACGCCATCACCCGCAAGCCGTCTGCGCAGCGCTGCAGGCAACTCAGGATTCTTATTGAGCTTATCAAGACCTAAGCCGGTTGCAACCACCGTAACCCGCATCTCATCGCCCATTTCTGGGTCAATCACCGTACCAATCACAACGGTTGCATTGTCCGATGCAAAGTCCTCAATTGTTGCACCGACCTGCGAAAATTCCGTCAGCGTGATGTCGACACCGGCTGCAATATTGACCAAGATGCCCCGAGCGCCAGAGAAGTCAATATCATCTAAGAGCGGGCTCCTAACCGCGGCTTCTGCCGCTTCCAAGGCTCGATTGCCACCCACCGCTGCACCACTCCCCATCATCGCCATGCCCATCTCCGACATAACGGTTCGAACATCTGCAAAATCGACGTTGATCATACCGGGCCGGATAATCAGGTCTGCGATACCTTGCACCGCACCCAATAGCACATCATCTACCGCGCCGAAAGCCTCTAAGAGCGGTGTGTCCTGCCCCATGATCGATAGCAGTTTTTCATTAGGGACTGTGATCAGCGAATCAACATATTCGGACAGCTCGGCAATCCCGGCTTCAGCAATCTGCATGCGCTTGCGCCCTTCAAACGGGAAAGGCTTGGTGACCACCGCGACGGTCAAGATACCAAGCTCCCGCGCAATTTGAGCAACAATCGGCGCGGCGCCGGTGCCGGTACCACCGCCCATCCCAGCGGTAATGAAGACCATGTCAGCCCCCTCGAGCACATCCTGAATCCGTTCTTTATCCTCTAAGGCTGCGCTCTTACCCATGCTCGGATTCGCCCCGGCCCCAAGGCCTTTGGTAATGTCCGAGCCGAGCTGCAACAACGTTCGTGCGGTTAACCGCTGCAGCGCCTGCGCATCCGTATTGGCGCAGACAAATTCCACCCCTTCAATATGATGGTCGACCATGTGCTGCACGGCATTGCCGCCGCCACCGCCGACGCCAATGACCTTTATAACTGCATGTTGCGGTTGGTTATCAATTAGTTCGAACATAGAATCAACTCCAGATTTATGATTATTTTGTCGCGATTAGGACTCATTACCTAACAGCCATTGTTTAACTTTTGACCACATCGAATCACTCGCGGCGTCTGCCACAGCAGGCCTTCCTGCGCGATCGCCTTGGGCTGCGCCATACTGAAGCAGGCCAACGGCGGTTGCATAAATTGGGTTTCTGACGATATCCGCCAACCCAGACACATTTTTCGGCTTACCAATACTGACTGGCATATGGAAAATCTCTTCCGCCAGCTCCACCACACCTTCCATTTTGGAAGCGCCACCAGTCAGCACAATCCCGGCTGGAATAAGATCTTCAAAACCGCTTCGGCGTAACTCCGCCTGAATCAACGTGAACAATTCCTCGTATCTTGGCTCGACAACCTCAGCAAGCGCTTGTCGTGACAAACTTCGGTCTTCCCGCTCTCCGACACTGGGCACTTTGATCGTTTCGTTTTCACCTGCAAGCGAGCCCAGAGCACAGGCATACTTAATTTTAATTTCTTCGGCATTCTGGGTCGGGGTTCGTAAGGCCATGGCAATATCATTGGTGACTTGGTCCCCGGCAATGGGGATTACGGCGGTATGCTTAATCGCGCCTTCGGTATAAATCGCAATGTCGGAAGTGCCACCACCAATGTCCACCATACAAACGCCAAGATCCTTTTCATCTTCGGTTAACACCGAATAGCTCGATGCCAACTGCTCTAAAATAATGTCATCAACCCCAAGGCCGCACTGCTTTATGCATTTTTCAATATTCTGCGCCGCGTTAACGGCGCAGGTCACCAAATGCACCTTTGCCTCCAACCGAACGCCAGACATCCCCAACGGCTCCTTGACCCCTTCTTGGGTATCAATGATGAATTCCTGAGGCAGGATATGAAGGATTTTCTGGTCAGCGGGAATCGCAACCGCTTGCGCTGCATCAATCACACGGTCGATGTCAGGCTGAAACACCTCTCGGTCTCGGATCGCGACGATGCCATGCGATCCCATGCTCCGGATATGACTGCCAGCAATGCCAGCATAGACAGACTGAATCTGGCATCCAGCCATCAACTCTGCTTCTTCGATCGCGCGTTGGATCGACTGCACGGTCGATTCAATATTAACCACGACACCCTTTTTTAACCCTTTGGAGCCGTGACTACCCAGGCCAATAATCTCTAACCTGCCCTCTGGATTGATCTCTCCAACAATGGCGACCACTTTCGATGTTCCTATGTCGAGGCCCACAATAATGCGATTTTTGTTGGCATTGCTCATAGTTTGTTACCCTCTATTGAGTTTTGGTGCGTCGTTAGGAGAACCTCGGTCGTTGGAATCGGACCATTGATCGCGACACCATCGGTATAACGTGCATCAATTCGCGTGTTGGTTGGTTCAACCCCCATCCGCTCGAGCCGATTGATCACA
>JABGWC010000001.1 GCA_018645765.1 Gammaproteobacteria bacterium
CAATGTCCAAAGAAAAGTTTGAGCGTACGAAACCCCATTTAAATGTTGGGACCATCGGCCACGTTGACCACGGTAAGACGACGCTAACAGCGGCGATCACGAAGGTTTGCGCGGAGACATATGGCGGCGAATTTAAAGATTTTAGTGCGATTGATAATGCGCCAGAAGAGCGTGCGCGTGGGATTACGATTTCGACTTCGCACGTTGAGTACGATTCAACCGAGCGCCACTATGCGCACGTTGATTGCCCTGGGCACGCGGATTACGTGAAGAATATGATCACGGGTGCAGCGCAGATGGATGGTGCGATTTTGGTGGTTTCAGCCGCGGATGGCCCGATGCCACAAACGCGCGAGCACATTCTTTTATCAAAGCAGGTTGGTGTGCCATATATCATCGTGTTCTTGAACAAAGCCGACATGGTTGATGATGAAGAGTTGCTTGAGTTGGTCGACATGGAAGTTCGAGAGCTTCTAGATGCGTACGATTTCCCAGGGGACGACACGCCCATCGTTGTGGGCAGTGCGTTAAAGGCCTTGGAGGGTGACGCGTCTGATATTGGCGCGCCTTCGATTGTTAAGCTGGTTGAGACGTTGGACAGCTATATTCCAGAGCCGGTGCGTGCGGTTGATCAGCCTTTCTTGATGCCGATTGAAGACGTTTTCTCGATCTCGGGTCGTGGTACGGTTGTGACCGGTCGAATTGCTCGAGGGATTGTTCGGGTTCAAGACGAAGTTGAGATTGTTGGGATTAAAGAGACGGTCAAGACGACTTGTACGGGTGTTGAGATGTTCCGAAAGCTGCTTGACGAAGGTCGAGCGGGTGAAAACGTTGGTGTTTTGTTGCGTGGTACCAAGCGCGAAGACGTTGAGCGTGGTCAGGTATTGACTAAGCCGGGTGCAATCAAGCCGCATACGAAGTTTGAGGGTGAGGTTTACGTTTTGTCGAAAGACGAAGGTGGTCGCCACACGCCATTTTTCAAGGGTTACAAGCCGCAATTCTTTTTTGAGACGACGGATGTGACGGGTAGCTGTGAATTGCCTGAGGGTACTGAAATGGTAATGCCGGGTGACAATGTTCTGATGGATGTTGAGTTGATAGCCCCAATTGCAATGGAAGAAGGTCAGCGATTCGCGATTCGCGAGGGTGGCCGAACGGTTGGCGCCGGCGTTGTAACGAAAATTAAAGACTAAAGGCTAGCAATTCGGCAGGAAGGCGGGTAGTATTCGCCTCCCTGCTAAGCCTTGGCTTAAAAAGGCAGCCGAAAACGCGGAAGCGGTGGCGGCATTGGTGGCAAAGCCGAGAGTAAAAGCCGGCTGGATGAACAGGATCCCGATAGGGGATCACGGGACGCTCGCAAGAGCAACGACACGACAGTGTGCCTTCCTTTAAAGAGGAGGGCACGCTTGCATTTAAATTTGGCTGGTGAGCTCGCAAGCGGCAAGAGTTAACTGACAGTAGTGCGCGAAAGGTGCACTGAAACGAAAGATAGGCACGTCATGCAAAATCAAAGAATCAGGATTCGACTCAAGGCGTTTGATCATCGGCTCATCGATGTGTCGACCCAAGAGATTGTCAATACGGCAAAGCGAACCGGTGCCCAAATTCGCGGCCCTATTCCGCTGCCGACTCGTAAAGAAAAGTTCACCATTTTGATTTCACCCCACGTCGATAAAGATGCACGGGATCAATACGAGATTAGAACGCATAAGCGCATGTTGGACATATTAGAGCCAACAGAAAAGACGGTCGATGCCTTAACAAAGCTAGATTTGGCCGCAGGGGTTGAAGTCCAGATTAATCTGGCCTGATCGCGCAACTAAATTCGGAGAGTGACAATGACGATAGGCATTGTAGGTACAAAGCAAGGTATGACTCGGATCTTCACCGAAGATGGTCGGTCAGTGCCGGTAACGGTGGTTCAGGCCACGCCAAACCGAGTGACGCAGGTTAAAAGTGTTGATCGTGATGGCTATCAGGCGATTCAAGTTACCTATGGTGCGGTAAAGGCGTCTCGGATTAATCAGCCGCATGCCGGACTGTTTAAGAAAACGCAGGTCGAAGCGGGGCGAACGTTGACGGAATTCACCACCGAAGCCCCGGATTTTGAAGTGGGTGCTGAATTAACGGTCGCGAATTTCCAAGCTGGCCAAAAGGTCGATGTGACTGGCCAATCTAAAGGTAAGGGATTCCAGGGTGTCATTAAGCGTCATAACTTCACGATGCAAGACGCAACCCACGGTAACTCGTTGTCGCATCGTGCGCCTGGGTCTATTGGCCAGTGTCAAACCCCGGGCAGGGTGTGGAAAGGTAAGAAAATGGCGGGTCACATGGGTGCAGAGCAGGTGACGACTCAGTCGCTTGAAATCGTCCAAGTTGATGTCGAGAACAACTTGCTCTTGATCAAAGGCGCAGTGCCGGGTTCAAAGGGCGGTGCCGTTGTTGTAAAACCTGCCGTAAAATCGCGGACTCAAACGGAGGCTGAATCTTGAACTTAAATATTTCAGAACCGGGAGTTGGCCTGACTGATAAAGCCGTTGAGTTGTCGGAAAGCCTCTTTGGTCGTCAGTATAATGAAGCGCTTGTTCACCAAGTGGTCGTGTCCTACATGGCGGGTGCGCGTCAAGGAACGAGTGCCCAAAAGACACGGTCCGAGGTCAGTGGTGGCGGTCGTAAGCCGTTTCGACAGAAAGGAACGGGCCGCGCTCGTGCAGGAACAATCCGTAGCCCAATATGGCGTGGCGGTGGTGTGACGTTTGCTGCAAAACCTCGTGATTACTCTGTGAAAGTGAATAAGAAAATGTATCGCGGCGCAATGCAGTCCATTTTTTCTGAGTTAGTGCGTCAGGATCGGCTCATTGTGACGGAGGACTTCTCGGTAACGGCGCCAAAAACAAAAGAGGTTCTGCAGCGCTTAAAGGATCTCAATCTTAATCAGGTTTTGGTGGTGGTTGAGGAAGTCGATGAGAATTTATACCTGGGTGCACGCAACATCCGACAAGTTGATGTTGTCGATGTCCAGGGTGTGAATCCCGTGATTCTGTTGGGTTATGAAAAGGTGCTATTTACAGTGGGCGCCTTGAAACGGGCCGAGGAGATGTTGGGATGAGTGCAGATGCAATTTATAACGTTATCTTAGGCGCTCACATTTCAGAAAAAGCGACCGTTGTTGCCGAGCAGTCCAATCATTTTGTCTTCAAGGTGCGAAAAGAAGCGACGCGGCCCCAGATTAAGGCGGCTGTTGAGAAGATCTACGGGGTGAGTGTCGCCGGTGTGACCGTTGCCAATGTGAAAGGCAAGGTCAAAAAGACCATGAGAGGTCTGAGCAAGAAGCCAAGCTGGAAGAAAGCTTATGTGCGCGTGGTCGAGGGTCAAGAAATTGACTTCACCGCCGAAGCCAAATAGCAAATTCAAGAATTGATACGCGAGAAGAATAATGCCAGTCGTTAAAGCAAAACCTACATCGCCCGGTCGCCGGTTCGTCGTTAAGGTCGTTCATCCTGATCTGCATAAGGGGGATCCCTTCAAAGCTTTGGTTCAGGCGAAGCCTAAGAGTGGCGGACGAAATAATAAAGGTCGAATCACGACGCGTCACATTGGTGGTGGTCACAAACAGAAGTACCGAATTATTGATTTTAAACGCAATTCGAAAGATGGGATTAAGGCGGTGGTTGAGCGCTTAGAGTACGATCCGAATCGAACCGCAAATATTGCGTTATTGAAATACGCCGACGGTGAGCGAAAATACATTATCGCGCCGAAAGGGGTTGCGGCGGGTGACGAGGTTCAGTCGGGTGAAGGTGCGCCGATTAAGGTTGGCAATTGTATGCCAATGCGCAACATTCCAATGGGTAGTGTGATTCATTGCGTCGAGTTAAAAGCAGGCAAAGGCGCTCAAATCGCGCGCAGTGCGGGTACTTCCGTGCAGTTGGTTGCCAAAGACGGTCGGTATGTCACGCTCAGGTTGCGCTCAGGTGAGATGCGACGAGCATTGGCTGATTGCCGCGCAACATTGGGCGAGGTGAGTAATTCTGAGCATAACTTGCGTTCGCTTGGCAAAGCCGGCGCGACCCGTTGGCGCGGTGTACGTCCAACGGTTCGAGGGGTTGTTATGAACCCGGTAGATCACCCTCATGGTGGTGGTGAAGGTAAGACGTCTGGCGGCCGACACCCGGTTAGTCCATGGGGTATGCCAACCAAGGGTTATAAAACCAGAAAGAATAAGCGTACCGACAAGATGATTATTCGTCGTCGTCGCGCAAGTCGATAGGAGATAGTTTGTGCCTAGAAGTTTAAGAAAAGGTCCATTTATTGATCTGCATTTAGCCGACAAGGTTCAAAAAGCCTTGGAAATAAATGACAAGCGTCCGATTAAGACCTGGTCTCGTCGGTCGATGATTGCGCCGGATTTTGTTGGTTTAACGATTCAGGTGCACAACGGACGTCAGCATGTGCCGGTGTTTATTACAGAAGATATGGTTGGTCACAAGTTAGGGGAGTTTTCCCTGACACGGACGTATCGCGGTCATGCAGCGGATAAGAAAGCGAAGCGACGGTAGGTTGCGGTTTAGATCCAGGGTAATGAGGAACAGGTGATGGAAGTTTCTGCAAGATTAAAAGGTGCTCGGATTTCGGCTCAGAAGGCGCGTCTGGTGGCTGATCAGATTCGCGGGCAAGCCGTGGGGTCAGCGCTGAATACGTTGACTTTTAGTACGAAGAAAGGCGCGCATTTGGTTAAGAAATTGCTGGAGTCTGCAATAGCGAACGCCGAGCACAATGAAGGCGCGGATGTCGACGAGTTGTCTGTCGCCAAGATATTTGTTGATGAAGGCACGACCATGAAGCGGATTAAACCCCGAGCTAAGGGTCGCGCGGATCGGATCTTTAAAAGAAGTTGTCATATCACACTCGCAGTGGCGGACAGCTAAGTCATAATCGGTAGAGATTAGGAGACCGGAATGGGTCAGAAAGTACATCCTACAGGCATGCGCCTTGGTATTGTGAAACAACATACCTCGATTTGGTATGCCCAAGGACCAGCGTACGCCAAGAATTTGCACGCGGATTTAGAGGTTCGAGCGTTTATCCATAAAAAGCTGGCGCAGGCATCGGTCAGTCGGATCGATATTCACCGGCCCGCGCAAACAGCTCGGATCACGATTCATACGGCGCGGCCAGGGATCGTGATTGGGAAGAAGGGTGAAGATGTCGAAGCGCTTCGGCAAGAGATAGGTCGGATGATGAAGGTGCCCGTCCATATTAATATCGAAGAGATTCGCAAGCCCGAGGTCGATGCGTATTTGGTTGCGCAAAACGTCGCGCAGCAATTGGAGCGTCGGGTCCAATTTCGTCGAGCAATGAAACGCGTGATGCAGAACGCGATGCGTCTCGGTGCCGAAGGGATCAAGGTCCAGGTGTCAGGTCGTCTTGGCGGCGCTGAGATCGCTCGTTCAGAGAATTATCGCGAAGGACGCGTGCCATTGCATACCTTGCGCGCTGATATCGACTACGCCACTGCAGAAGCATTGACGACCTATGGCATCCTTGGTGTCAAGGTTTGGATCTTCAAAGGTGAAATTCTGGGTGCTCGCGAAGAAGCTGCGGCCGCCTCCAATACTGCTCAAAATTTTGGTTAAGAGATCATGCTACAGCCTAAGAGAACAAAATTTCGGAAACAGCATAAAGGGTCTAATCGTGGACTTGCCCATCGCGGTAGCACGGTCAGCTTTGGTGAGTTTGCACTAAAAGCGGTCGGACGAGGCCGTATGACGGCGCGTCAAATTGAGTCTGCTCGACGTGCAATGACCCGTCGTGTGCGTCGAGGTGGCCAAATTTGGATTCGTGTTTTCCCGGATAAGCCTATTACGCAAAAGCCGCTCGAAGTAAGACAGGGTAAGGGTAAGGGTAACGTTGAATATTGGGTTGCTCAGATTAAGC
This sequence comes from Gammaproteobacteria bacterium, assembly GCA_018645765.1. Classification (GTDB taxonomy): domain Bacteria; phylum Pseudomonadota; class Gammaproteobacteria; order Pseudomonadales; family Azotimanducaceae; genus UBA9926. Next base: position 5,938 of record JABGWC010000001.1, read on the forward strand.
CTGGGAAGGTGCTCTACGAAATGGAGGGTGTTTCCGAGGAGGTTGCACGTGATGCGTTTCGTTTGGCCGCGGCGAAGCTGCCATTTCCGACGACGTTTGTTAAACGCGTGATTATGTAATCGGGAGAGACTGATGATTGATGTAAAAGAATTGCGATCGAAGACGCCTGCAGAAGTACAAGACGTATTGGTCGGACTTGCTAAAGAGCAGTTCGGTTTAAGGATGCAAAAGTCAATCGGCCAATTGACGCAGACCCATCTTTTGAAGCGGGTGAGTCGAGATATTGCCCGCGTTAAGACGGTAATGGGTGAGCCGAAGGACGGCTAGAGGCGGTTGGCCTGTTAGCGGCGCCAGAGAGACGAATAGAAATTAAGCGCTGGGCAAATGGCGCGGCACTAAGAAATAGGACTGATAGTCATGGGTGGTGAACAGAATTTAGCACGAAATGTAAGCGGTACGGTTGTCAGCAATAAGATGGACAAAAGTATCACGGTGTTGGTAGAGCGCAGGATTAAGCATCCGATATACGGTAAGTACATCAAGCGCTCAAAAAAGATTATGGCGCATGATCCAGAAAATCAGTGTTTACCAGGCGATGCCGTGACGATCCAGGAGTCGCGACCCATTTCTAAGAGTAAAACTTGGATGCTGACGTCGATCGACAAGCGGGCAGTAGAAATTTAACACGGCATAGATCTGGCAAGATTTCTTGCCTTAGTGGAGTTTAAAGCATGATTCAAGTGCAATCGTATCTAGATATCGCCGACAACAGCGGCGCTCGCCGGGTGATGTGTATCAAGGTGCTGGGCGGTTCCAAGCGACGGTATGCTGGGATCGGTGATGTAATTAAGGTCACAGTGAAGGAAGCGATTCCACGGGGCCGTGTAAAGAAAGGTCAAGTGTTGGACGCCGTTGTAGTACGGACGAGAAAAGGTGTTCGGCGGTCGGATGGGTCGTTGATTCGGTTTGATGGTAACGCTGCAGTTTTGTTGAATGCCAGCAAGCAGCCTATTGGGACTCGAATATTTGGACCAGTGACTCGGGAGTTGAGGAACGAGAAGTTCATGCGGATTGTTTCTCTGGCACCAGAAGTTTTATAAGAGATCGGATTGATGAAAAAGTTGAAGAAAAACGATTTGGTCGTCGTTCTTACCGGAAAAGATAAAGGTAAGACAGGAGAGATCACAAGAGTTCTGGATGAGCGCAAGCTCTATGTTTCTGGTGTGAATATGATTAAGCGTCATACCAAAGGTAATCCACAAGCGGGTCAGCCTGGCGGGATCATAGAGAAAGAAGCGCCAATTCAGATATCGAATGTAGCTATTTTTAATCGAGCCACAAGCAAGCCAGATCGGGTTGGTTTCAAAACCCTAGAAGATGGTAAGCAGGTTCGGATATTTAAGTCCACTGGTGAGCAGATAGACGACTAAGACTATGACAGATTTAAAAAAGATATATGACGAAGAAATCAAGCCTAAGCTCAAAGAAGAGCTGGGTTTAGCGAATGTGATGCAGGTCCCAAGGATCACTCACATTACGTTGAACATGGGCGTGGGTGAAGCCTTGAATGATCGTAAGCAATTGGATGCTGCGGTATCTGATATGCAGGCGATTGCTGGTCAGAAGCCGATCATCACGAATGCGCGACGTTCAATCGCTGGCTTCAAAATCCGAGAAGGCTATCCGATTGGCTGTAAGGTGACGTTGCGCCGCGCCATGATGTATGAATTCTTAGATCGCTTAATCAGCATAGCTTTGCCTCGACAAAGAGATTTTAGAGGGATTAGTCCGAAAGCTTTTGACGGCCGCGGTAATTTCTCCATGGGGTTCTCTGAGCAGATCGTTTTTGCTGAGATAGACTACGACAAGATTGACCGAATCCGAGGTTTGGATATCAGTATTACGACCAGTGCTGCGACGGACGACGAGGGTCGTGCACTGCTCAGGGCGTTTAATTTTCCGTTGCGCGAAGCTTAGGCGGCGCGTTTAACAGAATTTAGAAGTAATTAACCGAGGACACGATGGCTAAGAAATCAATGATCAATCGCGAGAAGAAGCGCGAGAAGACAGTTCAAAAATTTGCTGCCAAGAGAGCGGTTTTAAAGGCTCAGATTAGGGACTTAAATCTATCTGATGATGAGCGCTGGGCAGCTCAGGTCAAGTTCCAAAAGCTGCCTCGAAACGCCAGTCCAACACGGCAAGTTAGGCGTTGTGTCTTGACGGGTCGCCCTCACGCGGTATATCGCCGGTTTGGTTTAGCTCGACAGAAGTTGCGTGAGGCAGCGATGCGCGGTGATATCCCCGGGCTTGTGAAGTCAAGCTGGTAATCAGGAGAGACAGAATATGACAATGCAAGATCCATTAGCCGATATGTTGACTCGCGTGCGGAATGCGCAAGCGGCAAAGCATCCCGACGTATCAATGCCCGCCTCTGGCACAAAAACAGAGATTGCCCGGGTTTTGAAGGAAGAGGGTTACATAACCGATTTTAGTCACGGTGTTGATGATGCAGGCAAGCCGAGTTTAAACATCGCATTGAAATACCATGATGGCAAACCAGTGATTGAGAAAATCGATCGAATGAGCCGGCCTGGTCTGCGGATTTATAAGAACAAACAACAGATCCCGACAATTCAGTCTGGTCTGGGGGTTGTGATCTTGTCGACAAATAAAGGTGTTATGACGGATCGAGCAGCACGTGCTGCAGGCGTTGGTGGCGAGCTTCTTTGCTCAGTTTTCTGATAAGACAGTCTTTAAAGGTTAATTTTCATGTCTAGAATAGCAAATAACCCGGTACCAGTGCCCAGCGGCGTTGAAGTGACGATCGATGGGCCTGACCTGAATGTCAAAGGGACGAAGGGTGCGCTGCAGTTGACGCTCCACGGCCTGGTATCCATTGCTCGTGAGGAAGATCTGCTGTTGCTGAAAGCCGTGGGGCCAACTCAGCAGGCAACCGCTCTGGCAGGGACGTTTCGGTCGCTGGTGAGTAATATGGTTCAAGGGGTCAGCGAAGGCTACCAGAAACAGTTAGAGCTTCAGGGTGTTGGTTACAGGGCGCAAGCACAGGGCGCAAAGCTGAACTTAACCCTCGGATTCTCTCACCCGGTCGTCTATCAAGTGCCTGAGGGGATTGAAATCGAAACCCCAACCCAGACTCAAATTATCGTCAAGGGTATTGATAAGCAGAAGGTTGGCCAAGTCTCTGCAGAGATTAGAGCGTTCCGACCGCCTGAGCCTTACAAAGGTAAAGGGGTGCGCTATGCCAATGAATATGTCAAACGTAAAGAAGCTAAGAAAAAGTAAACCTTAGCCAGATCGCAACAAAGACGAATTAAGCGTCTTGTCAGGAGACAAATCGAGATGAAAAGTAAGCGGGACGCTCGTTTAAAAAGAGCACGTAAGAGTCGATCCAAAATTCGGGAACTATTGGTTCCAAGGCTTTGTGTTTATCGGTCACCTCGGCACACTTATGCTCAGATTATTTCTGAAGACGGTGCTCAGGTTAAGGTTGCAGCCTCGACGCTCGAGGGCGCGCTACGGGACGGCCCCACGGGCAATATCGAAGGTGCAGCGAAGGTGGGTGCCTTAATCGCAGAGCGGGCGAAAGCTGCTGGATTTGAGAGAGTGGCGTTTGACCGCTCCGGTTATAAATATCATGGTCGGGTCAAGGCTCTGGCAGATGCGGCTCGCGAAGCCGGTTTGCAGTTTTAAGCCGTCAAGACAAGAACGAATTAAGGAATAGGCATGGCTTACAACGAACGAGATAAAAACGAAGAAGGTATCCAGGAAAAGCTGGTACAAGTCAATCGCGTCGCAAAAGTTGTTAAAGGTGGGCGGATCTTCGGGTTCACAGCGTTGACCGTTGTGGGTGATGGTAACGGTAAAGTCGGTTATGGCCGGGGCAAGGCGCGCGAAGTGCCGATGGCAATTCAAAAGGCAATGGAAGCTGCGCGTCGCAATATGATCGATGTCGATTTAGACGGCACTACGCTTCAGTATGAAGTCAATGCACGGCATGGCGCCTCAAAGATCTTTATGAAACCAGCATCGGAAGGTACTGGGATTATTGCGGGTAAAACGATGCGGGCAGTTCTCGAGGTCGCCGGTGTTCGAAATGTATTAGCAAAATGTTACGGATCAACAACGCCCGTGAACGTGATCCGAGCAACGTTTAAAGGCCTGCAAAATATGCGTTCACCAGAGTCTGTCGCTGACAAGCGTGGGCTCTCAGTAGAAGAGATTCTGGGATAGATCATCATGGAAAAGAAGACAGTCACAGTTACGCTAACAAAGAGCGTTCATGGCCGACTCAAGTCACACAAAGCATGTGTGGCGGGTTTGGGGCTGCGCAAGATCCGGCAGTCAGCGGTTGTAGAGGATACGCCGTCAGTCAGAGGCATGATCAATAAAGTGGCCTACATGGTTTCTGTAGAAGAAAACAAGGCGTAAGGAGACAATCGACATGCGTTTAAATTCGATATCGGGTGCGCCAGGCAGTCGGCAAGCAAAGAAAAGAGTTGGTCGAGGCATCGGTAGTGGTCTTGGTAAGACGGCCGGTCGCGGTCACAAAGGCCAGAAATCGCGTTCAGGTGGCAAGGTTCGCCCAGGCTTTGAAGGTGGTCAACAGCCTTTGCAAATGCGGCTACCAAAATTCGGTTTCACAACCGAAAAGAGCCGGATCACTGGTGAGGTTACCTTGTCAGAAGTTGCGGCGGCAAATGCAGATGTTGTGACGCTTGAGGTCCTGCGGCAAGCCGATTTGATCAACGGTAACACCAAACGGGTCAAAGTGATTCTGTCTGGCAAGATTGAAAGAGCCGTTACAGTGCAAGGGTTGGGTGTGACCAAAGGCGCTCGCGCTGCAATTGAAGCAGCTGGTGGGTCGATCGAAGATTAAGAAATAGCGTGGCAGGCCTCTGCGAGTCAGGCAGGGCAGGCGTTGAAAAAAGATAGTAGGAAGGATTAAGAAATGACGAGTGCACTAGCACAGGGCAAAGCAATGGCATCAGGAGGCGGGTTATCTGAACTACGCAGCCGTCTGCTGTTTGTGCTCATTGCGATCGTTGTTTACCGCATAGGCAGCCATATTCCCGTGCCGGGCATCGATCCAGACCGCTTACGTCTGTTGTTTAACCAGAATCAAGGCGGCATCTTAGATTTGGTTAATATGTTCGGTGGTGGTGCGCTAGAACGCATGAGTATCTTTGCGTTAGGCATTATGCCGTATATCTCGGCCAGTATTATCACGCAGCTTTTGGTTGCGACAACGCCGTCCCTGCAACAGTTACGCAAAGAAGGCGAGGCCGGTCGCAAGAAGATTGCGCAGTATACGCGCTACGGTACGCTAGGATTGGCGCTTGTACAGGGCATGGCGATGAGCAGTGGTTTGGAATCGCAAGGCTTGTCCTACACGGGTAGTTTTATGTTTCATTTCGTTGCCGTTGCGACGCTTGTGACAGGCGCTATGTTCATTATGTGGCTAGGGGAGCAGGTTACCGAACGCGGTATTGGTAATGGGATATCAATTATCATTTTCGCGGGGATTGTCTCAGGTTTTCCCGGAGCGATTGGTCAGTCTTTTGAGCAGGCACGGCAAGGCGAGATCCAAATTATTGCACTACTGGGTATCGCAGTACTAGCCATTGTGATCGTTGCGGGGGTTGTGTACGTCGAGCGGGGTCAAAGGCGTATCACGATCAATTATGCTCGCCGGCAGCAGGGCAAACGAATGTATCAGGCCCAAAGCTCTCACCTGCCGCTAAAGGTTAATATGGCAGGGGTCATACCTGCAATTTTTGCGAGCAGCTTATTGTTATTTCCAGCCTCGCTCGGTCAGTGGTTTGGCCAGTCGGAAGGGATGGAGTGGTTGCAGGACTTAAGTTTGTGGATTGCGCCGGGTCAACCCTTGAATATTATTCTATTTTCGATCGGAATTATCTTTTTCTGTTTCTGGTACACCTCGATTATGTTTAATCCAAAAGAGGTGGCCGATAATTTAAAGCGGTCCGGGGCATTTATCCCTGGCTACCGCCCAGGTGATCAAACCGCGCGTTACATCGATACCATTATCACGCGGCTGACCTTGTTCGGGTCGCTCTACATGACAACGGTTTGTTTGTTGCCGCAGTTTTTGGTGATTCAATTTAACATTACGTTTCAGTTAGGTGGTACAGCATTGCTGATTGTTGTGGTGGTTATCATGGACTTTATGGCTCAGGTTCAGACCCATTTAATGTCCCATCAGTACGAGTCGCTGATGAAGAAATCAAATCTTCAAAATTTTGGACGGCGCTAGGAGTTAGAGCAATGAAAGTAAGGGCTTCAGTAAAAAAAATGTGCCGGAATTGCCGGGTGATTCGGCGAAACGGTTCGGTGCGAGTAATCTGCTCTGAACCAAAACATAAACAACGCCAAGGATAACCGCGGTGATTAAGGTGGACAGGAGCAACGCATGGCTCGTTTAGCTGGAATTAATATTCCTGACGATAAACATACAGAAATCTCGTTGACGTACATCTACGGGATTGGGCGTACAACGGCGAAAGCACTGTGCGAGAAGACCGGGATTAGCGGTAACGCCAAGGTTGGAGAGTTGACCGAAGGCGAGCTTGATGATCTTCGAGGTGAAATCGGTAAGTTGAGTGTCGAGGGTGATTTAAGGCGTGAGGTACAGCTGAACATCAAGCGACTCTTGGACCTAGGCTGTAATCGAGGGATTCGGCATCGTCGGAGTTTGCCAGTACGAGGGCAACGCACCAAGACCAATGCGCGAACGCGCAAGGGTCCTAAGCGTCCTGTGCGGAAGTAGTCGTACAACACTCCTTAAAAATAGTTTTAGTAAAGTAGGAAGACAGAATGTCTGATACACAAAGCCAGCAGGCGCCGGTAGCCCGGAAAAAAGGTAAGCGTCAGATCGCAGATGGATTAGCTCACATCCACGCGTCCTTTAATAACACGATCGTGACCATTACTGACCGACAGGGCGGTGCACTATCTTGGGCAACAGCCGGTGGGTCGGGATTTAGAGGCGCTCGTAAGAGTACGCCATTTGCAGCTCAAGTCGCCGCCGAACGTGCCGGCAATGCAGCGCTGGAATATGGGCTTCAGAATCTAGAGGTTTTTGTTAAAGGACCCGGTCCAGGGCGTGAGGCCGCAGTCAGGGCACTCAACTCTGTGGGCTATCGAATAACCAATATTACAGATGTGACACCGATTCCGCATAACGGATGTCGACCCCCTAAAAAGCGTCGGGTGTAAAAGAGGAGATTGCCAATGGCCAGATATCTCGG
>JABGWC010000216.1 GCA_018645765.1 Gammaproteobacteria bacterium
AGATGGCTTTTGAGTTTCACTAAGCCCAATTGGTGGGCGGTGAGTTCCTCGAGCGCCAAGGCCCTTTGATGGGGGTCGAGCCCGGTCATCAAGCGTTGCACATCCGCGTCTTGGGGCGGCGCGTGTACGTATCGTAAGCAATCGATTAAGTCCGGAAAATCCGGGTTGGGTAGTAAGCAGGGCAGACCGAGGGCGAGATCCGGGCGCTTTAAGCCTTGTTGGATGATTTTTCGCAGGCGGTTTTGCGACACCCCTTCGGTGATTGGGTACACCGGGGTGAGCGTTGTTGCCAGGGGTTCCGCTAACGCATTGCTGTAGTCCGGATGATAGAGCTCGAGTCCCGAGGCGCCCCGTCGGGGCACGCCATAGCAGCGAATTCGACGGTTTGAGGCCAAACTCAGCTGTTGCGCCTTAGAGAAATGGAAGAAGCGAATCGCAATTTGCCCGGTATCATCCCGTAGCGTCACAAGCAGACTGCGCCGTCTACCAAATTGTATTTGGGTGTGCACGACATCGCCTTCGATGACGGCCCCTTGGTCGGGTACCAAATTAACAATGGGCGTGAGCCGGGTTCGGTCTTCGTATCGGTGCGGCAAGTGCAGCATTAAGTCTTGTAGTGTGTACAGGTTGAGCCGGCTGAGTTTCTGACTTTGCGCTGGGCCGATGCCTTTGAGCTCGCCAATACTAATTTGCCCCAAGGCATCAGCCATTTGAGCCCGCCATAATGGCGTCAATCTCGATGGCGGCCCCTTTCGGTAATGCGGCGACTCCGACCGTCGCGCGCGCGGGAAACGGCTCGGCCAGCGCGGCATTGAGCAGACCGTTTACGGTCTCAAAGTCTGCAAGGTCTGTGAGGTACAGCGTTAGTTTTAGGAATTGATTTGGCTCGCTGCTGCTTGCTGCGCCAATATTCAGCAGGTTTTGAATGATCTGCTGCGTTTGCGGTGCCACGCCGCCGCTTACGAGTAGACCGGTCGCTGGGTCGAGACCAAGTTGGCCGCTGATAAAAACCAGATCGCCAAACTGCATGGCTTGGGAATAGGGACCAATGGCGGCTGGCGCCAGGGTTGTGTGCACGCTTTGAAGCCGTTTGGTCGCCATTAACTGCGCACTCGAAGAATCTTATTAATATTATGAATGTGCCGAACCTTGCGAATAACGCGGGCAAGGTGGACGCGATCTTTAACATTGATGACCAGGTTGACCGTCGCGAGGCGTGCATCGCGCTCTAAAATACTGATCCGGTCAATATTCGCCTGACTACTGGTGATGGTTGAGGCCAGAACTGCGATCAAGCCTTTTTCGTGCTCGAGTTCTACACGAAGCTCGACGGCAAACTCTTGATCAAGGTGATCTTCCCAGCGTACCGACATGATCTCTTCGTTTTTATCGCGCAGCTCGCTCATGTTTTTGCAGGATTCTAAATGAATGACGATGCCGCGTCCGGCGCTGATATGCCCAATGATAGGATCGCCCGGAATTGGGCGACAACACCGGGCATAGGTCACAACCAAGCCTTCGGTTCCTTTAATGGATAACGGCCCAAGGTCGCGAGTTGGGTTTTCTGTTAACGAGGCCTGATTTTCCAGCAATCGGCGCGCAACCACACTCGCCATTTGGTTGCCAAGCCCCACATCCGCCAATAAGTCATCTAAATGATCAAGTTTGGCTTTGGCCAACACCTGCTTGATATTGTCTGCTGGCACCAGATTCATTCTTGAATTGAGATTGCTCAGGGCCCGATCAATAAGCCGCTGACCTAAGACAATCGACTCGTTGAGCTGCTGCATTTTGAGTGCGCCGCGAATGCCGCTTCGGGCTTTTCCCGTGACCACAAAACTGAGCCAGGCAGGGTTCGGTAAGGCACCTGATGCTCTGATTATTTCCACGGTTTGGCCGCTCTCGAGCGCTGTACTGAGGGGCGCTAAGCGTCGGTCAATCCGGCACGCAACGCACGAGCTGCCAATGTCAGTGTGGACCGCATAGGCAAAATCAATGGGGGTTGAGCCTTGTGGCAGCTCGTAAATCTCGCCAAGTGGGCT
>JABGWC010000149.1 GCA_018645765.1 Gammaproteobacteria bacterium
ACCAATAGCAATCCAGACAATGTGGACTTTTTGATACCGGGCAATGATGATGCGATCCGGTCGGTCCGGTTATTCATGAGTACGTTTGCTGATGCGATTTTAGAGGCTAAGGGCCAATCGGATGTGGTCCAGAGCGATTTTGTTGAAGTTGCAGAGGTCGATGCTGCGTCGCCAGAGACGGCGGTCGTCGACGTGCCAGCAACAGAAGCAGCGCCAGAAGCTGCTGTAGAAGCCGCAGCACCAGAAGCTGCTGTAGAAGCCGCAGCGCCAGAAGCCGCAGCACCAGAAGCTGCTGTTGAAGCCGGAGCAGAAGAAGACAAGCCAGCTTAAAGGCCACAGGCTCGAGCAGGTAGGCACTAAAATAGAAACACTCGAAAGCGGTCATTGAGATCGCTTTTTTTGAGAATGAAATTAAGGAAAAGATATGGCGGCAGTGACAGCAGCGATGGTCAAGGAGCTGAGAGAGCGCACCGGACTTGGCATGATGGATTGTAAGAAAGCCTTGGTTGAATCGGATGGTGATATGGATCTTGCCATCGACAATTTAAGGAAATCCAGTGGTATGAAGGCCGCGAAAAAAGCTTCTCGAACGGCCGCTGATGGTTTGATACGGATCCAGATGGATGGCGAGAAAGGTCTGATGGTTGAAGTGAACTGCGAAACAGATTTTGCAGCCAAGGATGAAAACTTTATTAACTTTGCCGATCAGGTAACTGCGGCCATGTTCGAGGCTCAGTCCGCTGATGTCGAAAGCCTTATGGCATCTGGGTTTGAGACAACGCGGGAATCTCTAGTACAAAAGATTGGTGAAAACTGCAGCGTTCGCCGGGGTCAGATTTATCAAGGCCAGGTCGCCTCTTATTTGCACACAAACGGCAAAATAGGGGTGCTGGTTCACCTACAAGGCGGCGATGAGGCTTTGGGACGAGATTTGGCGATGCATATTGCCGCTGCAAACCCTCAGGTTGTCGCGCCAGCGGATGCGGGTCAGGATATCTTGGATAAAGAACGCGAAATTTATACGGCCCAGGCGGCGGAAAGCGGCAAGCCGGCTGATATCGTTGCGAAAATGGTTGAAGGCCGCGTTAAGAAATTCCTCGCTGAGATCAGTTTGACTGAACAAGCTTTTGTAAAAGACAGCGACCTTAAGATCAGCGCGCTGCTAAAGCAACATGATGCAGAAGTTCTCGCTTTTGCACGCTATGAAGTGGGCGAAGGAATTGATAAAGAAGAAGTGGATTTCGCGGCAGAGGTCGCTCAACAATTGTCTTGAGATCGAATTATGCCCTCAAAAAAACCGACGCCTAAATACGAGCGAATCCTACTTAAGCTGAGCGGGGAAGCGCTTGGAAAGAACGGGGTCGGAATTGATCCAAAGGTCTTGGATCGAACGGCTTTAGAAATCGGACAACTCGTCGGTATTGGAATCCAAGTCGGTATCGTCATCGGAGGGGGTAATCTCTTTCGCGGTGCCGAGCTTAGCGCCGCAGGGCTCGACCGGGTCACCGGGGACCATATGGGCATGCTGGCAACGGTGATGAACGCCCTGGCCATGCGAGATGCCTTGGAGCGAGCGAATATTCAAACGGTTGTGATGTCAGCCATTCCGATGAGCGGTGTGGTTGAACACTACGATCGAAGACTTGCCATACGACACTTGGAAGAGGGCGATGTGGTGATTTTCTCATCCGGCACAGGCAATCCCTTTTTTACGACAGATTCTGCCGCGTGCCTGCGCGGTATTGAAGTTGATGCGGATATCGTTCTGAAAGCCACCAAAGTTGATGGCATCTACTCTGCGGATCCCGTGACGGACCCAAACGCTACCCGGTTTACAACCATTACTTATGATGAGATCTTAGAGCAGCAATTGGGGGTCATGGACCTGACCGCGATCTGCCTTGCGCGGGACAATGGCATGCCTTTGCGGGTATTCCAACTCGACAAACAAGATGCCCTGCTGAATGCGGTGGTGGGTGAAGGCGAGGGAACGCTTGTTGTGCCCAATAAAGCAGAGGAGATGGCTGAATGATCGAGGAAATCAGGCAGGATGCGGAAGAACGCATGAAAAAGAGTTTGGCTGCCCTTGAGGTTGCCTTCGCTCGGATTCGAACGGGCCGCGCCCATCCCAGCTTTTTAGATTCAGTAAACGTGGATTATTACGGTAACACCACGGCGCTTAGACAAATGGCAAACGTGAACGTTGAGGAGGGCCGATCACTTGTAATCGTGCCTTGGGAACGCTCAATGATTCCGGTAATCGAGAAAGCGATTTTGAAATCAGATTTGGGGGTCAATCCTTCCAGCAGTGGCGAAAGTATCAGAATTTCGATGCCGCCTTTGACAGAAGAAAACCGCCGAGACTTAGCAAAAATTGCACGCTCAGAAGCCGAAAATGCTCGGATTTCGATTCGGAATATTCGCCGAGATGCCAACAACGATGTCAAAGACTTCTTGAAAGAGAAGGAAATCAGTGAAGACGAAGCTCGGCGTGGCGAAGATCAGATTCAAAAGTTGACCGATGAAATGATTAAGCAAGCGGATCGGTTGCTCGCCAGTAAAGAGAACGATTTGATGGCGCTCTAGGGCCCGTCGACAGCACGCATGCTCAAAACTAGAATCTTGACCGCCCTCGTGATCGCCCCGATTGCGCTTCTGGGTTTGTTTTATCTCTCAGCGCCAAATTTCAAATGGTTTTTATTACTGATCCTCATGGTTTCGGGCTGGGAATGGGCAAATTTTGCACGCCTTCAGCCGCTAGGCCGAATCGCGTATGCCGGCGGTCTAGGCGCCTTGTTTTTTGTCTCAAGCGATTTTCTAATGCTTTGGCTCGCCGCCGCCGTTCTTTGGTGGGTCACCGCTTTGTGGCTCATTGTTCAATACCCCTCTCAGTCAGCGCGCTGGCAGCGGCCGGATGTGATTGGATTGATTGGCGTTGTGACACTGATTCCATGCGGTCTCAGTTTAGTGTGGTTGAAAGCGCAAAGTGATGCGGCAACGGTACTGCTTCTGCTGTTGGTCTTGATTTGGGCGGCGGATATCGGCGCCTACTTTGTCGGTCGGCGGTTTGGCCAACGAAAACTGTTACCCAATGTCAGTCCTGGAAAGTCGGTTGAGGGGTTAGTCGGCGGCTTAGTGATTGCTGTGATCGTAGGCTTTGCAACGCTTGAACTGATGCCGAAGGTTGACGGTCGCGCGTTGGGATATGCCGGATGGTTATTGTTGTTTCTGGGTATAGGGCTTATTTCTGTTTTAGGCGATTTAACCCTGTCGATGTTTAAGCGGAGTCGAGGCATTAAAGATGCCAGTCAATTGCTGCCGGGTCACGGCGGGTTTTTAGATCGTCTGGATAGTCTATTCTCCGCTGCGCCGATCTACTGCGGTGTGCTGTATTTGACTGCGAGTTTCAAATGAACAACAAGCGCATTACGATCCTTGGTTCGACCGGGTCGATCGGTCAAAACACGCTGAAAGTTTTGTCAACGCAACCAGATTATGAAGTCTTTGCGCTCACAGCAAACGAAAATGTCGATCTGTTACTCGTGCAATGCCAACAGTTTAAGCCTGAGTTCGCTGTCTTGGGTGCTCCGGCGTTGGCGCAAGCTCTCTCTGTGAAATTGCAGACCCTAGG
>JABGWC010000170.1 GCA_018645765.1 Gammaproteobacteria bacterium
CCATTTCTAGCATTTTTGGCGATTTCTGGCTCTACCTGATCAGATCTTGCTCGACCGTGACCCACCCTCACCTTGATTCTTTCTGATGGCCCCGATGTTCGAAAACGCGGTTATCTGGCCAACTCAATCATTTTCCCAAACCTTATCGTGCAGCCTTTTTGCCGCGGCGCATAATCTTCGCAGCCGACTGAACCGCCCGAACAATCTTGTCATACCCGGTACAGCGACAGAGATTACCGGCTAAGGCATAACGAATCTCTTCTTCGGTCGGGTTGGGATTTCGCTCGAGTAGGGATTTTGCAGCGACCAAGAATCCCGGCGTGCAGATACCGCATTGCAGTGCCGCTTTTTCGATAAATTCTTCCTGCAGTGGGTGCAACTTGCCGCCCTCGCTCAGCCCTTCTACGGTGCCGATTTCGCGGCCTTCGGCTTCCGCGCCGAGCACCAAGCAGGCACACACTAAGCGACCATCTAGGGTGATCGAACAAGCGCCACAGTCACCCGTGCCACAACCTTCTTTCACGCCGGTTAAATTAAGTCGATTCCGTAAGACATCGAGCAAGGACTCATCTGCCGGACAGACATATTGAACCGCATCGCCATTCACTTTTGCTGAGACTGTTACGCCGTTCATTTTGATCCTCCTGCTCGTTCATAGGCAATGAGTGCGGCACGCCTTGCCATCACACCCGCAACTTTCGTTCGATACGCTATCGTGCCGCGCTTGTCATCGATTGGATTACACGCGGCCCGACACGCAGCAACCATCTTGTCCAGCGCCGCGTCATCCAATTTCGTTCCGATTAATGCCTTCGCGGCTGCCGGCACAATCACCGCCGTTGGCGCAACAGCCCCTAAAACCACCTTCGCAGACTGAACAATGCCTCGCGACAGGGTCAAATTGATCGCCGCGCTCACAACCGCAATATCCATTTCTGTTCTTGGGGTAAACCGCAGATACGCATCAGCAGATTTTCCAGAGCGGGCTGGCAGCACAACAGCTTCGATGAATTCATCGCGCGCAAGACTCGTCCGGCCCGGCCCCAACACCACTTTTTCAACCGCAACCCGGCGCTTGCCTTTTGGCCCAACGACCAAAGCTTTTGCACCCGCGGCGATCAAAGCCGGCACACTGTCCGCTGCCGGTGACGCATTACAGAGATTACCGACAACGGTGCAACGCCCTTGGATCTGATCTGAACCAATTAAATTTGCCGCTTCGACAACCCCAGGCCATAGACTGCGTAATTTATCCGACTCGCCCAACCGAACGGCTGGAACAGCCGCACCAATCTGCACTCCGGCCGCTGCGACTTTAAGCGTTCGCAGACTCTCGATTCGTTTGATATCAACGACTAAATCTGGCTCGATAGACCCCATTTTCATTCGCACTAAAAGGTCCGTGCCGCCGGCGAGTACGTGCGCGACCCCAGACTCTGACGCGAGCAGTGTCGCGGCGGCTTTCGTAGTTGTTGGCGATTCAAATCTCATAGGTTTCCTCGTTCATTATTAATCGGTCTACGCGGGCCCGTTAGGCTGCCCCTTTTTGACGTTCAGCGATCATTGCTGATTGGCGCTATGCCTCTTTGGACTCTGACATTGCAGATGCAATGAATCAACCTCATGGCAATAGAACTGTCTGTATCTAAACTTAGACATGCCTGCAAATCAATCATTGCTGACATTAATTTAAGTGGTGTATCGCCGGCCCGGCCCCGCCTAAGAGGCTGCCGAAATCCGCGTCGGCGCCGGTTTCAGATGAAGACTCGGGCTTTTGACCCGCGCCGCGGCGAGTGGGATGATCTTAAGGCAGCTGGCAATGGACTCAGAGACATCACCCGCGCCCGTACCCTTAATCAAAACAAGGAAGCCCGATGAACGAGAATACCGCGACACAACCAGTAGTTGAACTCAAAGACGGCGCCTTAATGGGTCGAATCAAAGACGCGGTTTATCTGTTTTCTGGTATTCCCTACGCGGCGCCACCCGTTGGCGCTGCACGCTTTAAAGCCGCGCAGCCCGTGCAGCCCTGGGAAGGCATACGGGATGCGACAAAATTTGGGCCCGCGGCACCGCAGATCCCATCCGGCGGCATGACGGATCGAGTGCCCGTGCGTTGGGATGAAGACTGCCTGACGCTCAACGTTGCAACGCCGAGCATCACGGCAGAGAAGAAAGCGGTCCTGGTCTGGATTCATGGCGGCGCTTATCGATCAGGACAAGGCGCCATTCCCTGGTACAACGGCGCGAGTTTCGCAACGCTCGGCAATATCGTTGTTGTCACCGTTAATTATCGCTTGGGCGCGTTGGGCTTTACCGACCTATCAAGCTTTGCAGAAGGCTATGAAACATCAGGCGTGAATGGCTTGCTCGACCAAATCAAGGCGTTGGAATGGGTGCAGAATAATATTGGCGCGTTTGGCGGCGACCCAGAACGCGTCACCATTGCCGGCGAATCGGCGGGCGCGTTTTCAGTCACCACGCTGTTAGGCGCCCCTCGGGCAAGGGGCTTATTTCATCGCGCGATTCCTCAGAGCGGCGCAGCGCATCACACCTTGACCCAAGCCCAGGGACGCCGCGTTGCCGAACTGCTGATGCAAGAGACCCAATCAACCGACGTGCAAGCCCTGA
>JABGWC010000143.1 GCA_018645765.1 Gammaproteobacteria bacterium
GCTCGAGTAGTATCAGGGACCTGTATATGCATATGAGCCAGTATCGAGGGCACAATATCCACAATCGCCGGTGTCGTATAAAATCGATCAGCCAAACAGCCGCTATTGGTCGCAATCCAGGTGCTGCGTTCTCTCTCGGACTGGCCGCCATGCCCTTTGCCCTTCAGGGCGTCGCGCCCATGGTCTGTGGTGATGACGACGAGCCAATCTTCATCAAACGTCTTTTGCCGTGCTTTAATCGACGCCCAAAGCGTGCCCACCAAACCGTCCGTAAAGCTTACTGCCGCATCCATCTCGGAGCTATCGCCAACTCGATGACCGACATCATCGGTATATTGGAAATAGACCCAACTGAGGTCAGGGCCTTTCGCTAAAAGGTACTCAGCGGCCTGCTCAGCAAGGTAGCCATCGATGGCTTTGATGTTCGTCGCCGCCCGATCTTCTGGAAAGCGCTCAACATCATGCTCAAGGCCATCCAAGTAATAATCCAACTTATAACCGCCGGCAGCAGCCAGTCCATCACCAATCAATTTGGTGCGATTGTCCTCCCAAGTCGAGAACAACGCCGTCGAGAGTCCTGGCGAATGGGTCTTGGCCATCCGAAAAATATCCCAATAAGCATAATTCGGCGACGCCACATCGTTATCAAGCACCTGATGCTTGTTGGCCCAGGTGCCGGTCAACAAACTTTGATACCCCACCGCCGAAATAGTTGGGCTTTCGGACGCCCCACCGATCTCACCGCCAACATAAGCGCGACCAAAACCGCCACCGGCCGTAATCTGGTCAAGATTGGGCGTTGCAACCCGCTCGATTACATCGGCAGGAATACCATCCATCACAACAAAGAGTGTTTTCGGTGCGGTCATTTCAGCCTCCGTGACAGTCCAGTGTATTAAACTTAGGAACAGGCCCACAACGGACCGGCAAAACCAGCGGCGGTTGCCGCACTGCCCCATAAACAATAACCGCGTCATACGACGCGGTTATTAGTAGGACGAATCATCTCAAAACCGCGCGCTGTCCAACGCCTTAGGGCATGCCCTAAGCAAGCGGTTTGAGGGGTATCAACCCGTTTGATCACTCAAACTTGTGACGGAACCGAAGTCCAACCGTACGCGGTCGGTTAGAGGTCACGCGCTGATCATAAGTTGCACCATTGATAAACACTTCGCCCCGCTCATCCGTGATGTTCTTCACGTATAGCTCAGCAGACCAACTATCGCGTTCGATCCCAACCGCCATGTGGCCCACCTGGTAGTCACCTTGCTTTTTACGGGTTCGAGTTGTGCTATCGATGTCGTACAACAAATTGTAAGACTCACCCACCGACGTTAAAGAACCCTGAACAAAGGCCGGCATCCCACCGATGTTAAAGTTGTAGCGAGACGACACGTTCCACTTGAGTTCAGGCACACGTGGTAATTCATTCCCCGCTGGCGCGTTTGGCGCCGCACCCGCCGCTTCTGCGGCCGGGTTAACCCAATAGCTTTCGGTTAATTTTGATTCTATCCAGGAAAAACCAAAATTAAGGTCCCAGTTATCCGTGATCAGATAAGAGCCTTCAATCTCAAGCCCATCGCTTTCGGCGTTACCGACGTTATCGGTCAAGGTCAATACCGATACCGACGTATCGATCTTAGACAGCTGGAAATCGTCCCACTCTTGCGTGTAGTAGGCTGCGTTCAAACGCAGTCGACCATCGCCAAATGTACCTTTCATCCCGAATTCGTAGCTGGTCAAAATATCCGCCTGATACGCACCAGCAATGGCTGTCACACTCAAACGGTTCAAACCACCTGGGCGATACCCTTCAGAGTAGGTCCCGTACACCATCAGATCATTATTGACGGTATAGGCCAGGTTAAACTTGCTCACGCTGTCCGATTCAGAGATTCGAAGATCATTGTTAATTTCAGGCTCGCCCCGTGGCCCAAACCGACTCGGCCACCAGATGGTGCCAGAAAAGCCTGTAAGCGAAGACTCAAAATCAAAATAACGAGCACTGTAAGATGCCGTCAAATTATCAGTGATGTCTAACGCAATCTCACCGAAATAAGCAGTCTCTTCGTTGCCACGTAGCTGATTAGTCGTCCAATAAATGTCTGGCCCCTCAACGAAAGCTGGCGTGCCCGCGCCCGTCGTCTCTGGCGTAATTGTGGCTAAGCCCAACACGTGCCAGTCCAAGTCAAATTCGTGGCTCGCTTCTTCATAAAACGCGCCAACAATCCAACGCAACCGCTGGTCTTGAGCAGACACTAAACGAATTTCATGATTTTCACGCGCCCATTCCTGGTCACCCGTGTAGAGCAACGTCGGATCTGCGCAGACACCAAAATAACCGACATAGCACGCATAATAACCCACAACAAAACCGGGCGAGCCATTGCTTGGATCCGAGTACAATGAGTAATCTGCATTCTGATACGACTCACGATCCAGGTCTGAATATGCATAGGTCAACGACATCTCGTTGATCTTGCCTTCTACCACCAAAGCCGTTTGCGTCCATTCATCATCATTCGTGTCTGGCTGGAACCGCACAACTTTGAGATCACCCACTTCGGTCGGGTCATGATCCCAGACGCCTTTTGAGGACAATTCCTGGCGCATCACACTTGCCGTTGCCGTCCAGTTCTCGGTCAAATCAACCCGCAAGGCCACTCGGCCACCGGTTGTTTCAGCGGTATTGAAATCCTCTTGGACATACTCGTCGTTATTAATCGTTTGATCCGCCGCCATCTCGATCAAATCCGGATCCGTTAGGCCGGCTCGAATGCCCGACAAGTCAAAGGTGTGCGTCCCCGCAACATTATCGATATCCCCCGCCTCGTCCTTGCGGTAACCGACAATTCGAATCGCGGCACGATCGCCAATGGGGATATTGACAAAGCCTTCAACGAGATTACCGGAGTCGCCCTGGGCTACCGAGTTCAATTCGAGATCATATCCAGCAGAAAAGACGCCTGGGGTTGGCTTATTGGTAATGAATCGAATACTGCCAGCCTGCGCATTTGCGCCATACAAGGTGCCTTGTGGCCCCGCAAGGGTTTCAATGCGCTGGACATCATAGATATGTGGGTTCAAGAACGAGCCCACCGCGGTAACGGGTTGCTCATCCATGTAAACAGCAACGTTTGGCGTTGCCCCAAGCAAGCTCTCCCCACCACTGGAGATACCCCGCATATACACGTTACCGGTGCCTGGCCCTAACGTGACGTAGTTCATTGAGGCAATCAAATGGGCAAAATCTTCCAAATCGCCGACGCCATTGTTTTCCAATTCGCCTTCACCCAAGACATCAATGCTGATGGGTATGTCCTGCACGCTCTCGTTGCGCCGCGTCGCCGAAACGATTACTTCTTCCATCGCAAATTGCTTTTCTTCTGCAAGGACCGCTTGTCCGCCGACGGTGCTCAAAGCCGCAACGGCCAGCACTAATGGCTTCACAACAAACTGTCTTTTATGCATTGGATGCTCTTTCATCTAAATCCCCTTTTATGACTAATTAAAGTGCGAAAACTAAAATATAGGCCTACAACCCCACCGCGATAACCGCCGTTGAGATCGTTTTTCTGGCTAAATAGGTCTCGTAATCATTGCATGCTTGCCCCAAGGATACAAATCGGGGGGGCCAGCTAGCATCGGATTACCCGACTCAACAGCTTAATTTTCCTCGTGATCCCGAATCCAATCGGTTAATTCGGCCTGCATGGGCGCAAGGAAAGGCGCGTAGTGTTGCCACTGCTCAACCGCATCCGTATAGATTGGCTGCCGTACTTGCTCGGAACTGGCCGTTCGCACCGCGCGCTGGGTTTCATGAAAATTAAGGCACGCGGATTCAAAGGGCAGACCACAATAGTCCAAAATGCGCCGCACTTCGGCTTCAACGTTATCAATTACCGATTCGTACTTCACCTTCAGGACTCGGCCCGGAAGGGCCGCATCCCAGTGCGCCATTAAACGCGCGTAATCACTGAAGTAGCGAGCAATGTTTTCTTGGCCATAGGTAAACGTCTGGCCCGCCGCAAACAACTGTTTGAAACCACTAAAGCAAGTCGCCATAGGATGCCGACGGGCATCAATAATTCTGGCGTTGGGCAAGATCATTTGAATCAACCCAATATGTTGAAAATTGTTTGGCATCTTATCGATAAAGAACGGCGCATCGCCCCGCTGCACCTGCGTTCGGGACAGATATTCCTGCCCGAGCTCCAAGCACTGCGCCGCC
>JABGWC010000168.1 GCA_018645765.1 Gammaproteobacteria bacterium
GAATACATTTCCGAGCTTGGCTTCAAACAATTGCGCATTGCTGAAACTGAAAAGTTCGCCCATGTCACATTCTTCTTCTCCTGCGGTCGTGAGCAGCCCTATCCTTTAGAAGATCGTATATTGGTGCCGTCGCCAGATGTCGCAACTTATGATTTAGCCCCCAGCATGAGTGCGCCAGAAGTTACCCGACGCCTATGTGATGCCATTCGACAAGCGGATTACAAACTGATCGTGTGCAACTTCGCCAATGGCGATATGGTGGGGCATACCGGCAATCTAGCTGCTGCCATCATGGCGGTCGAAGCCCTCGATCGGTGTCTTAGCGAGGTCGTTGCGGCCGCGCAGTCAGCAGGCGGTCAACTACTGATCACGGCGGATCATGGCAACTGTGAGCAAATGATGGACAATACCTCAGGCCAACCGCACACCGCTCATACCTGCGAGCAGGTTCCACTTATTTATGTCGGCCCCCGCGACTTGACCCTGCGCGGCGGCGGTGTGCTGAGCGATCTTGCGCCAACCCTGCTTGATCTGATGGATCTGCCGGCGCCGAAAGAAATGACCGGGCAATCTCTTGCTGAGATCGATCGATCCAGTCCGGCAATGAAGCCCTGATGGCACCCAAAGCCACTCGAACACTTTGGGTGCTCCTGCTCATCGTCACCCTCAGCCAACTGGCCAGGGGCGAGGCGGCCGATAATGAGCAAGCACTCGAGGCGGAGCTCATGGATCTTAAAAAAGACTTGCAACAGGTTGAGTCAGATCAATCGAGCATTCGGGCCGATCAACAAGCACAAAATCGCGCTCTTCGGGCGCTGGACAAAAAAATTGCCCGAATTGTAAAACGACTTAGACAAGCTGAAAAATCGGCGTTGAGTGCTCAGACTCAAACTAAAATGCTTCAGCAGCACAAGGCCAGCCTTGAAATTCAACGCGATCAGAAAAAAGCACTGATCAAAGAACACGTGCTAGCGGCCAGCAGGCTTGGCAAAAATGGCATGCTGCGGGTTTTATTAAATCAAGAAGACCCCAACCGAGTATCGAGAATGTCGCAATATTACCGCTACCTCTCTGAAGCAAGGCTTGAACAAGTCGCGGAATTTGAAGCGGTCTTAACCGCCCTCAATGATAATGAGGCCTTGCTGGCCCAAGAACTGCAGACCCTACAGGCAGCGTCCAGCACCATTATTTTAGAATCAGACGCCCTCAAGGTCGGCCGCGCCGAACTCGCAAACTCAGAGGCCGCGCTGCGCGCAGCTTATGCCACCGCCGAGGACCAACGAACAGCCCTCAAACTCAATGAATCCAATCTCATCGCCCTGCTCGAACAAATCAGACGCAACACGCTTGAACTCCCAAACACAGTTGATTTCGAATCCATGTTAAGCCGTCGAGGCCAATTAGACCTACCGATTCCTGGCGACATTCGTCACCGATTTGGTGAACGCAAGCTCAACGGCCGTGTGCGCTGGGATGGCCTTATGATTGATGCCCCGAGTGGCACCAAGGTTAAAGCCATCCATTACGGTCGGGTGGTTTTCGCAGATTGGTTACGGGGTTTTGGGTTACTGATTATTCTCAGGCATAGTGACGGCTTCATGAGCCTGTATGGTCACAATCAAATTCTATACCCCGAGGTTGGTGACTGGGTTGTCGCAGGTCAAACGATCTCAGAGGTCGGTCAGAGCGGTGGTCAGGCGCAAAGCGGCAGTTATTTCGAAATCCGAGATCAAGGCGCACCGGTTGATCCATTACTCTGGTGTAGAGCCAACATACAATTAGACCGTACAACTTAATCTCGCCCGGTGAAATCGCCATCCAAGGACCAGCACATGATATTAAAAACGATTTGTTTGGCATTCGCTCTGAGCTTTGCGTTGACCGCGCAGGGGGAAGAGACCGCCGCCGACGATCAGGCGGCCCCAAAGGCCCGACTACCCCTTGAAGAACTCCGGATTTTTGCCGAAGCGTTTGATCGTATCTCGAAAGCCTATGTTGAAGAAGTCGATGACAAGACCCTGCTGGAAAATGCCATCCGAGGACTCTTAGACCAACTCGACCCGCATTCCGCGTTTCTCGATGCGGATGGCTTCGAAGACTTGCGAGAGTCCACCACCGGCAACTATGGCGGCCTGGGTATTGAAATCGGCACCGAGGCGGGCGTGATCAAAGTCGTGTCTCCCATTGATGACACGCCTGCCGCCAAAGCAGGCATTCTCTCCGGCGACTTGATCATCGAGATTGGCGGACAGTCCATCCGCAGTATTGGCGTGAACGAAGCGGTTGCTATCATGCGCGGCGAGCCCGGCAGCACCGTGACCCTAAGTCTGGTTCGAGAGGGTGAACCCAATCCTATTGCAGTGACCTTAACGCGCGAGGTGATCAACATAGCAAGCGTTCGCCAGCGATTACTCGAGCCACATTTCGGCTATGTCCGAGTTGCCCAGTTTCAGGCCGATACCGGCACTGAAGTGCGGGATGCCATTGATGCTCTCAGCAGCATCACGCCCTTACACGGCCTTGTGATTGATCTTCGGAATAATCCGGGCGGCGTTCTGCAGGCGGCGGTTGCGTTATCCGATTTATTCATCAAAGAGGGCATCATTGTTTACACCGAGGGCCGATTAGAGAATGCTGCAGCAACCTTTCGCGCAACTGAATCGGTGGTAATCGATGGCGTGCCGATCATCGTACTCGTCAATGAAGGCTCTGCCTCCGCATCCGAAATTGTGGCGGGTGCATTACAAGATCATCAGCGCGCGCTGGTCATGGGCACTCGAACCTTTGGCAAAGGCTCGGTCCAGACCATCCTTAAATTAACCAGTGATAAGGCGATCAAGCTCACAACGGCCCTTTACTTCACGCCCAACGGCCGTTCGATCCAAGCGGAAGGCATCATTCCAGACCTCTGGGTAGACCGATCGACCGTCACGAAGACGAAATCAAATCCGTTCCGGCTGCAAGAGCGGGACCTGCCGGGTCATTTAAATGCCCCCAATAGCGACACTGAACAACCCGAAAGTGCACAGGCCCAAGCAGAGGTCGTCGGAAATGATTATCAGTTAAACCAGGCGCTCACAATTCTAAAGGGACTGCACATTCTAGCCGAGGCGCCTTAAGGCGCCTGACTCAGCGTTATCGCCTCGCGAAGGTCCATCGTGCCCTCGTAAATGGCGCGACCGGTGATCACACCCTGAATTCCGCCGACTGCTCTCAGCGGGAGTTTGACCAAGGCCTCAATATCCGACAGTGTGTTGACGCCGCCGGAGGCAATGATGGGCACCTCGACAATCTCAGAAAGCGCAAGGGTTGCCGGCAGGTTAATGCCCCCCATCATGCCGTCACGATTGATGTCGGTATAGATGATCGCCGCGATCCCGACCGCCTCAAATTGGCGCGCAAGATCGCGCACGTTATGATCTGTTACAACTTTCCAGCCCTGTATCGCGACTTTACCGTTCAGCCCGTCCAGGCCGACAATCATTTTCCCGGGAAAGGCCTGGCACATTTCTCCGACAAATTCAGGCATCTCAACCGCCTTAGTGCCCAAGACTAAGTAATCAACGCCGGCAGCCAAATAAGCTTCGATCGTCTCTCGGGACCGAATGCCACCCCCCACCTGCAGCGTCAGTCGAGGGAACCGCTGAGCAATTTCAACCACCACCGATTGGCTGACATTCTTGCCTTCGAGCGCCCCGTCCAGGTCTACGATATGGAGACGCGTCGCGCCCTGCTCGACCCAGCGCCCCGCTGTTTCAACGGGGTCCTCACTGTAAACGGTAGACTGATCAAACTTGCCCTGCTTTAAGTTGACCACCAGACCATCTTTTAAGTCGATGGCAGGAATCACCTCCAGCATTTACAAGGCTCCTTTGGTCGATGGCAGCTGATCCTGCATTCGAAGATCGGTTTCAAGTGCCATCCTAAGCGCTCGGCCAAAGGCTTTGAATACGGTTTCGATTTGATGATGGGCATTGTCGCCATATAAATTATCGACATGCAACGTGATCAAAGCATGATTTACGAAACCCTGAAAAAACTCATGAAACAAGTCAACATCAAACTCACCGACATGAGAGCGTTTAAAGGGCACTCTAAAACTCAGCCCGGGTCGGCCCGACAAATCCACCACAACACGAGACAAGGCTTCATCCAAGGGCACATAAGCATGGCCGTAGCGTTTGATCCCGATTTTATCGCCAAGGGCTTTTGAAAACGCCTGTCCCAGCGCAATGCCAATATCCTCAACGGTATGGTGCGCATCAATTTCAAGATCGCCTTTGGCAACCACATGCAAATCGATCAGCCCGTGGCGAGCCACCTGATCCAGCATATGCTCCAGGAAGGGCAGCCCAGTTGAAAAACTGCGCGCTCCCGTGCCATCTAAATTGATCTTTGCAAAAATCTGTGTTTCCAACGTATCCCGTTGGATCTCGGCGGTCCTCATAGGACTGACTCCAAAGTTAAAGGCACTTACAAGATTGCGCCGTTGGGTAAATATCGGTTGTCGGTGTTCGTTTTTATCCAGCGTCTAAACGTGGCGTCAAACGCGTCCCGCTGCTTAAGCTGAGCAACCAAGGGAATCACTGGACTCAGCTTGCCAGCTTCCCAACCGGCCCAATGATATTCCGCCAGCGTGAAAAATCGAATCAACTGCCTAATGTGTTCCAAGGGTAAGGCCTCAGCAGCCGCCCAATTTTGCGCTGGCAGTTTGATCCAGTTTCGCTGTGCCTCAAACGCATCCGCCGTCAGCCCCTCAAGGCTTTGCAGCGCGTCAACGGGCAACTGCTCGAGCAACCCCGTCAAACCCGTCATACTGAGCGATTGCTCCGAAGCCGGTTTCCAGACGCCAAGTGTCATAGTCTTGTCCTCAAGCCAATCGCTGCGCGACGCTAATACCAACCGATTCTGGAGCGGGCGACGAGATTCGAACTCGCGACAACCAGCTTGGGAAGCTGGAGCTCTACCAACTGAGCTACACCCGCATCCCGCTATTCTGCCAGTATCACGCTCGATTGGCGACGCATTTTCGCCTGAATTCACCGCCGCTGCGACCAACGGCGCGTCCTCGTTCAGCCCTTACCAGTCCGCGCCAAGCACAACGCTCACCCCAAGCAGAACCAATAAGATGCCTTGCCATTCTCGCGGGGTCGGGCGCTCCTTGAAAAAGAAATACGAAATGAGCATCACAAAAATCAACTCAATCTGGCCCAGCGTTTTCACCACAGCCGCCTGCTCTAGGGTGAAGGCGGTAAACCAACCGATAGAGCCCAGCGCGCTGGTACAGCCTATGAACAACGCGAGCCGCCAGTACTTAAGAAGCTGGCTGAGTTCGCCCGGTCCGCGCCGGGCAACCAACCCTAAACACAGCCCTGTTTGCACCAACACCATAACGCAAAGCGTCAGTGCTGCCGCCGCGACTGGCGAGGCAAGCCCTAGCGACAAACTGGCGTCACGCACCAATAGCGAGGTCAAAGAAAAGGCAAGTGCCGCCGCGAGCCCCATGACCGCCTCGCGCCCCCAAAAGCTGCCTGACACGCTTCCCCTGCTGGTATTGACCAAAATAAGCCCAGCGGTGCAGACCATCATGCCGAGCAGCGTTAAAGCATTCACCAAATCACCAAACAAGGTCAAACCCAGCAAGGCCGTAATGACGATTTCAAGGCGAATATAGGTACTGCCAATTGCAAAGTTGCGTCGGGAAAATAATCGAACGAGCAGGATGGTTGCAAAAATTTGCAGAACGCCGGCGGCAACCACCTTGGCTCCGAAGGCCATCGATACCTGCGGCAGCGCTCGTACTTCAAACAGCCAGGCGCCGTAACCCAAAATGACCGGCAGGGCGAATAAATACCGCGCGAGCGTCGCACTTTCAGCAGAGACAGATTGATTGAGTTGTTTCTGGCCCGCCGTTCGAACCGACTGCATAGTCGCGGCAAGTATCGTCCAGAAGATCCACGATTCCAACACTTAAGGCCCTCCTCCAGATGCATCGATCTGTGTGAACGGATTATTCTTTAACCCGAAACATTTCGACTTTCATCTTCGAGGACCGCGGGGTGCGACTCAGAAAGTAGGCCCGCCTCGGCGACCCATCTCAAAGCCAAGGACTTAATTGCCCGAGTTTGAACAACCCGGACAATCAAAAGCTCGGTCGCTTGACTACAGCGCCTCTAGAATCTTCTCAGCAGAGCTGACTTCGAACGCGCCACCTTGCTCAGCATTCAATGTGGTTATTTTGCCATCTTCTGCAATGAGCGCATATCGAGATGAGCGATGCCCTAAACCAAAGCCAGAGCCATCCAAGGTCAGGCCCATCGCTTGAGTAAATTCGCCGTTACCATCTGCTGCCATGACCAGCGCCTCAGCATTCTGGCTCTGACCCCAAGCACTCATCACGAACGCATCATTCACGCTCAAACACACGATGGCATCAACGCCCTTGGCCAAAATATTATCCGCATTCACCACAAACCCAGGGACATGTGCCGCACTACAGGTCGGCGTAAAAGCACCGGGAACCGCGAACAGAACAACCTTTTTACCCGCAAAGAAATCGCCAGTATTAAGGTCCTCCGGACCCTTTTCACCCATTGTTTTAATCGTAACATTCGGAATCTGATCACCAACCGATACTGCCATTTTGAACTCCATTGATAAATTATTGGACAGCGCCCAGTCTCTAACGAACCTTCCGTGAGTGCAAGTAAAATGCGATCAGGCCTCGGCCAATTCCTTAATCAGGACAGGCCTGCGGCTCCCCCCCTTGGCAAACCAAGAAATGGCGTGCTGGGTCAACTTGGAACAACACCTCATCTGACTGCCGTGGGTACATCACAGCGCCATCGGGCGCATACTGCACAATGTACGCCTTACGGACTTCACTGGTGACATTTGGCCCGGTTCGATGGGGTGTTAACGATGAGAACACCACCACGTCGCCAACCTCTGCCTCAACAGCCTGGATGGGAAGCCCCGCCTCATCCGCCTCGGTCAGACATTGATACCCTAGGTCCGTTACCCAATGCGCCAAGGTCCCAGACTGATGCACGCCAGCGGCCACCCACGGGCAGCCGTTATCGATGGTGGCCGGCGTGAGCGGAATCCAGCAGGTCAAATAATTCTCAGGCTTTACAAACGTGTAACCATTGTCTTGATGCCAGGGAAACTCTTGAGGATTTTCTGGCTTTTTATAAACCAACTGATCCCAATACAATCGAGCATCGGGTCCAATCAAATCCCGACAAAGATCAATTAAAGCCGGTTCAAAGACGAACCGACGAGCTGCGCGGGATTGTTTCACAATATGAATGGTAAACGTGATCTCGCCTGCACGGTTGATCAAGAAATGGCCTTCGTGCTGCGCTCTAAGCTGCGCCTCGCGAGCGGCTTCTAAGTCGTCGGCATCAGCAAGCAAAGCGGTAATCGCCGCTTGAGGAATGGCGTTTTTAAGTAAGAAGTAGCCATCACGATGCCATTGCTCGGCCTGTTCATCCGTGATGCAGTGGTAAGGTGGGGTCGTTTGCGGCCACTCAAAGCCCTGGCTTCTCTCATCTTGTTTCACAGCGCTTCCACCTTCGCGGTCTTGAACATCGAAAGCGCACTGATCGCTTCGGCCAGGGCATAGTCCTTTGACGTCAGTTGATCCCCTGAATCGTGGGTGGTCAGGGATATCTCGACCAAATTATAAACATTCGACCACTCTGGGTGGTGCCCTTGGGCTTCGGCAATCTCGGCCACTTGCTGCATAAAATGGAATGCCGCTTTGAAATCAACAAATCGCAGCCGTACTGTTAGCCTTCCGTTTCCTTCTGTCCAAGCCATCACGTGCCTCCTCAACGCCTTAATCAAACCAGAATCAAGTCAGCAACTCAATCCACTTGGGTTGAATCCTGTTAGACTCACCCCATGACCCAATCGAATACGCCGCAACTGGACAGCCTGCCCAGACCCGAGCACCCCAGCCCCATCTTAACCCGACCCGAATGGCTCAACCTCAACGGTGCTTGGTCATTCAAGGCAGACCCTGACCAGATCGGTCAAGCGCAAGGTTGGTCAAGCGCCCTGCCGGCGCCGGATGTCATCATTGTGCCCTTCGCGCCAGGCACTCAGGCCAGTGGCGCGCCTTGTCCGGAAGATTGCCTAACGGTTTGGTATGAGCGCATCATTCCTGAATTGCCCTGGCTCTGCGCGGAAACGCTACTGCATATCGGCGCCGCGGACCACACCACAACCATCTGGATCAATGGTCATCAGGTTGCCCATCACC
>JABGWC010000137.1 GCA_018645765.1 Gammaproteobacteria bacterium
GAACGCGTTCAAAACGATATCGGTAGCCCTTAACATCATTTCTTTGCAAGAAGCCGAAATCACTGATGTCGAGGTTTCGATCAAAATAATCCAGTGTGAGTTTATGTTGCACGCCCTGGTGGGGCCGAAAGACGATATCGGCAAAGGCGCCATGGCCGGCCTCAATTGCGGTATCACTGTGCAAAGTTTGGACGTCGACGATGAGTTTGCCGCTTTGGCTCAGATGATGCAGGTCGATGCCAAGCGTCTGCGCGGTTTGGTCTTGGTGACCGACCTCTGTCAACAAGAGCCCAACCGCATTTCGACCCGAACCCTGGGTGTTCTCATAGAGCACTCTGGCCGCGGTAAAATCTCGGCCCAATTGGGTCTGACGCACGGTATTGCCATCCTTTAGACCGATCAATTCTGTGTCGTCCTCAAGGGCAACTAACAATCCATAACGTAGTGAGCCTGTTTGGCCGGTTACTTTTGTTGCTGCGATTAATTCACTGGGTTGATTGGCCTCGGTCTGCGCCAATTCTATCGATGTATCGGTGAGCGCTCTCGGTGGCGCGCCGATTCGTCGTGTATTGATGAGGGTCGTGGGTGTCCCGCTAGAACGAAAGCCCGGGTTTGCGCGAGGCGAGGTTGTGAAGATCTCTTGACCCTCCAAAAAGAACGGGCGCTTTTCTGGGAAAAACGTCTCGTAGCTGGTGAGGTTCACCACAACATTATCGGACTCAACATTGCCGAAGTCGGGGTTAAAGGAGCCTGTAACCTGAAAGGCCGTGGTGGGCCGCCAGAATAGATCGAACCCAGCCTTTTGGGTGCCTGAATCGTCGACCGCATCAAGATTCGACGAGACATAGGGGTAGAAGGTGAGTTGCTGCTTGGGGTTGATGTCTCTAATTTTTGTTTTGGGAAAACGGGACAGAAATCGGTTTTGGGTTCGTGGGAGGCCAGGGTACGCCCAGTCTTCATCGAGGCTGGCCGCTGCGCGTTGGATATAGATGCCGATGTCTCTGTCGCCTGATTCGCTGGCGGGCAGGGTCATCATGGACCAGGGAAGCATCATCTCGACGCTCCAGCCTGTCTCGGTTCGCTGACTGGCGCCGCGCCAGGGGCCATCCCAATTGCTGGAATATTGCCGCTCTGGCAGGATGGTGCCATCCATTAACGAGCCGCCCAGATTCACTGCAAACCAGTAGGCGTAAAGCCCGGTGCCGGAAGTATCGACCGAGAGAGAAATGCGATCTCTGTTAACAAATCGGTCACGAGCGCTTAGGCGTTCAATAAGCGTTTCTGGAGGCTGAGTCATCAGGGCAGAAAAATACAAGCCACGCTCGGTATAGAACATCTTAATGTTTGTTTCGAGCGGTGCATCGGCCAGTGTGTCGGGGGAAATCACCTTAAAGCCAGAAAAAGCATTGATGTTTTGCCAGGCTGGCTCATCGATGACGCCATCAATGATGATTCGGGTGTCGAGTTCGGTGCGCATTGGCAGAGTATCGGGCAAGCCGGATGCCTGCAGGTTGCTGCTCAGCCCAGCGAAAAGTGCGGCTAAACCGATGCGGATCAACCAGAGGCGCTTAAACGATGTCCGCTCAACAGCTAATGGGTTTATAGTCATGCGTCTTTGAACTCTCGATCGTCGCCCTAGATCGGATTGAGCGACGTTATTGACTGTGTACGGGGCGGCATAGGGTATGGCGCAGTCGCGGGATAATACAGGATGTGCGTCGAGCTTGCGAATGTTGGCTTCGATTGCAATGGGTCGTGAGCGGCCCCGCAAATACGCACCCTCAGACGTCGCCAATCTGCGTAATAGAGGTCGGGCAGGGTTAGTATCAATCCCTCTGGCGTAAGTCGGATTAGGTCGGTATGGTACGGGTAAGCTGGTAAGTTCAAGCTGCAGCGTTAGGGGTTGTTTTGAGCAGAGTCTTAAACGCGCCTTATGTGTTAGGAACCTGATCTAGGTCAGCGATTTAAACCCTAAGCAAGATGCTTAGCCACGGAAAAACAAGGAGCATTAGCGATGACGCTGTCCCCATCTACAACACCAGAATTATTGGTCGAACAACGAGGCAGAATCGCCATCATCACGTTGAACCGTCCAGAGCGATACAACGCCATTAGTCGCGATATGCTAAGTGAATTATCGGCAAAAGTGGTTGAAGCGAACAAGGATCCTGAAATCCGGTGCATTGTTCTGACCGGTGCGGGTAAGGGGTTCTGTGCCGGCCTTGATCTGATTGGCGTGGGTGAGGGCAGTATTGGGGGCGGCGATAGTAAAGGTGAAAATAGGCCCGCGCGACAATTATTCGATTTGCGAGACGCGCCGATTAACGTGATGTGGAACATTGATACGCCGATTATCTGTGCCTTAAACGGGCCTGCGGCCGGTTATGGGATGGATGTTGCGCTGTTGTGTGACATGAGAATTGCCTCGGAGACGGCCAAGATGGCGGCGGTGACGGCGAAGCGCAATGTGGTGCCTGAAAGTGGTGGTACCTGGCTGCTGCCGCGTTTAATCGGTTGGGGCAAGGCTGCGGAGCTCTACTATCGTGCTCGGACGGTGGATGCTGAAGAATGTTTGTCGATGGGCTTGATCAATACCATTGTGCCGGCGGAAGAGTTGATGACAACCGCATTACAGTGGGCCGAAGAGATCGCCGATAATGCGCCGCTGGCGGTGCAGACAACCAAGCGCATGATGCGAATGGGGCTGGAGGAATCCTACGACACGGCAGTCGATCACCTGATGGTGCACTTAGGCGGTATGTTCCAAAGTGAAGACTTCAAGGAAGGCGTTCAAGCGTTTTTAGAAAAACGTAAGCCAGAGTTCACAGGGCGATAAAGTGCACGCCGGCTGCAAGCGTTTAGCTTGCATCCGGCATCTGGGTCATCAGGAGGTCGCTTGTTTTTTCTTGTAGGGCGGCCCCATTTTTGCCATTAATTTTGAAATGCTGGCGGTTTGTTTATAAACCGACTTGGCATGGCTGAACGTTTTGAAGCCCTCGATACCGTGGTATGAGCCCATACCGCTGGGACCAACACCACCAAACGGTAACTCCTCCTGAGCGATATGCATAATCACATCATTGAGAGTGACGCCGCCTGAGGTAGTTTGATCGAGTACTCGTCGGGTTTCCTGCTGGTCGTGACCAAAGTAATACAGGCCGAGTGGCCGATCGTGATCATTCACATAGCCGATCGTTTCACTGACATCTTGATAGGTTTTGACCGGGAGCAATGGCCCGAAAATTTCCTCTTGCATGCACAGCATGTCGTCGGTGGGGTTGAGCACAAGGGTCGGCGGAATACGGTGATGCTCTTGTTGGCTGAAATCCTCATTGGCAGGATTAATGGCAACAATCTCGGCACCCTTCGCCTGGGCATCGGTCAGGTAATTCTGAAGCCGGTCGTAGTGACGTTCATTAATGATTGAGGTGTAATCCTCATTGTCTTTCAGATTAGGGTACATCTCGGTAACCGCTGTTCGGGCGGCTTCGACAAATTCGTCGCGGTCTTCCTCTGGCACCATCACATAGTCCGGGGCAAGACAGATTTGACCCGCATTCATCGTATTGCCCGTCATGACATTTCGAGCGGCCAGTTTGATGTCGGCAGAGCGACCGATAATGACCGGTGACTTGCCACCGAGCTCCAAAGTGAGGGGCACGAGGTTCTCAGCGGCCGATCGCATGACGTGTTTGGCCACGCTCGTCGCGCCAGTGAATAACAGGTGATCAAAGGCGAGTTCGCTAAACGCTTGGCCAACCTCCGGCCCGCCAGTAAAGACCGCCATTTCGTCTGGATCAAAACTGCTTTCAATGAGATTTTTCATAAGCTCTGATGTCTCAGGCGAGTATTCAGAAGGTTTGATCATCGTTCGGTTGCCGGCCGCTAAAATACCAGCCAAGGGCGCAAAGGTCAGTTGTACTGGAAAGTTCCAAGGACTAATGCAGCCGACGACCCCGAGGGGTTGGAACTCGATTCGAGAGCGACCGCCGAGGAGGTTGAGCGGAAACATCGTGCCGCGTTTTTCTGCCCTCATCCAAGTCTTAACGTGTTTAATGGCATTTTTAAGTGGACTCATGGCGCCATCGATATCGGCCATTTTAGATTGATCTAGGCTGCGGTGACCAAAATCCCGGCGCATTGCATCGCACAACGCGTCACCGTTACGCTCAAGAATTGCAATGCTTCGTTTT
Organism: Gammaproteobacteria bacterium; assembly: GCA_018645765.1. Lineage (GTDB taxonomy): Bacteria > Pseudomonadota > Gammaproteobacteria > Pseudomonadales > Azotimanducaceae > UBA9926. The sequence goes on from JABGWC010000137.1 coordinate 4,194, forward strand.
AGTCGGTCGATCCGGAGTTCCGCACTCACGTGACCACCGGCGATTTGCGCGGCCTTTTGTGACTTAAGCCTTAATTGCATGTCGTTGATGACGTCTGTTGTCATGTTTGTGTTCCCTTTATTTGACGTTTTATTTTAATTTTATGAAGTGATCCGCATTGGTTGCGGCGTGCACCTTTAAACCTTTACCGGTGCGACGCCTAGGTTGACAGTGGCTCAGTCGATACGTGTTGGGTCCCTATTATGGATGAGACGCCAAGCCGCATGCAAACGGGCCCAATGGCTTGCTCAGCACGGGCCTTCGTCATGATCCGGATAGCCTTCAGGACGGGTCGTTGACGTCGGGCGGACGCCGGATCCCTAGCCGTGGTGATCAGGTGATCGATTGATATAGGGGGTGTGTGACCTACAATTTCATCTAAAGCATTGATTTCAATTAGACTTGGCTAGGGTTTACTTTTTGAAACTAATCGGCGAATTGTCTGCGCCTGATGCGTGACTTGACTTACCGGGTCATCCGCCTCCCTTGCAGGGGCGTTACTGCTTGGCCTTTTTATTTGTGCCGGTTTTGTTGCTTAAAATGCCCACACAAACGGCCATCATTATTGGTTTTTGGGCCATTGCTGTCTTAAAAATGCCGCAAAACGAGAAAGTATGCAACGCTCTGCCGCATCAAAATGCATCGCACATTGATGAAATTGGCCGCGGTCGGTCACTGCTGCTGATTATTGCGATAGCGCATATTTTTCAATACCTCGTTAGATTTTGGCCTAACTGAAACATCTCCACCAACATCAACGACAGGCAAATTATATTGACGGGTAGAGATTCCAGAAGCCGTCATTCTTGCATGAAGATTATCTGCGCTTTCTTTGTCATCAACGCTGAAATAACGATAGGTCACGCCAGCAGAGTCTAAATTTTTCATCATTCGTCTTGTGACGTCACAAGACACGCTTTTATAAAGCGAAACATAAGGGCCATAATATTTTGGCGGTAAGTCATTGTGATCAGTATCAACAAAGCTGTAGCCAGACACCGAAATAAGAATGAGACCAATAAATAGCCTGAGCCTTCTCCGTCCTTTTTTAAAATAATGGTCAAGGTTTTGTATGACTAAACAGGATCTTCAGCGTTCGCAGCGAATCACGGTAACACGGCTCAGAACGTTGGCTGCCTAGTCGTTTCCAAGGGTTTGTCGATCTGAAACCAGGCAGTTGGCTGGGACGCGGACTCGCTCACATTGGCCTTAGGCGACCGCGTTGTGGCCCTTGCGCGGCAATTTATCAGGCGATCAGGCGAATACGGGGCTGCGTTAAGGTATAAATCAAAGCGTTGTGTTTGACCTCATGGAGCGTTAAACCATCTTTTTCTTCGCGCAAGAATTGCGCCCCGGTTTTGATCGCAACCTGACGGCTCGCAGAATTATGGACTGACAAAGTGATCAGGACTCGTTTTAGTCCGAGGTGCTGCAAACCCAGTGCTGCAAGTCCACGTGCGGCCTCGGTTGCATAGCCGAATCCGGTGCAATCCGTGCGAACCCAATAGCCAAGGTTGGCGTCGCCATGCTCACTTGGCGAATCGAGGCCCACTCCGCCGATGAGGGCCCCTGAGTCAGATGCTTCAATTAAAAAAGCGAACTGCGTTCGATCTCGCCAAGTTGCCTGCGCGAAACGAATCCAGGTCTTGGCGTCCTTGCGGGCGTATTGGGGGTGGCACCAAGGTAGAAACGGCATCAGTTCTGCACTGGAGTGTCGCACAGATTGGAATAGGCGATCTTTGTCGGCGTCAGTAAACGCTCGGAGGGTGAGCCGATTCAGTTTGATGTTAGGTTCGAGTGCTCGTTTGAATCGGGTCACGGGCGGTCTCCATGCTTTGCGGCTCCCAGTCGTTACTGCGAGCATTGAGATCTGTTAAACTCCCGGTTTTCGCCTAAAAGGTCAATAAAACGTGGGAAAAAATTTATATCAGAAAGTGTGGGATGATCATTTGGTTGGGCCGCTTGAGAATGGTCAGTATCAGATTTTTATGGGCTTGCATCTGATCCATGAGGTGACGAGTCCACAGGCCTTTGGCATGCTCAAAGACAAGGATTTGAAGGTTGCCTATCCTGGCAGAACCTTTGCAACGGTTGATCATATTATTCCAACGGATGATCAGAGTCGTCCGTTTAGTGATCCGATGGCTGAGCGGATGATGGCCGTGTTGAGTGATGCCACTGAAGCGCACGGTATCGAGTTCTTTCAGCCCAACTCCGGGAGCCAAGGCATTGTTCACGTGGTGGGGCCAGAACTCGGTTTAACCCAACCGGGCATTACGATTTGTTGCGGTGATAGTCACACCTCAACCCACGGCGCTTTTGGTTCTATTGCGCTGGGCATTGGCACCAGTCAGGTCCGAGATGTTTTGGCGAGTCAAACCTTGGCCATGGACCCGCTTAAGGTCCGTCGAATCGAAGTCACAGGAACGCTTTCAACCGGTGTGACGGCCAAAGACGTCACCCTGCATATTATCCGGATGCTGGGTGTGAATGGAGGCGTTGGCTATGCTTATGAATATGCCGGGGCCGTGATTGAGGCCATGACCATGGAAGAGCGCATGACCGTCTGTAACATGAGTATTGAGGGCGGTGCACGATGCGGTTATATCAACCCAGATGAGACGACGTTTGCGTATCTTGAAGGCCGAGAGCGGGTGCCGAGCGGTGACGGGTTTGATGCGGCAAAGCGCCGTTGGGCAGGCTACGCGAGTGATCCGGATGCGCATTACGACGATGTTGTCGTGATTGACGGTGACGCGATTGAACCGACCGTGACATGGGGTGTGACGCCGGCTCAAGCGTTAGGTATTGGTGAGCGGATTCCAGATCCCGCAGCAGCAGAGGGTTTAGATCAGGAATTAATGAGTGATGCGTTGCGTTATATGCAGCTCGAGGCCGATGCACCGATTGCTGGGACAAAGATCGATGTCGCTTTTATCGGAAGCTGTACCAACGGTCGCTTGAGTGATTTTCAAGCGGTCGCGGCCGTGATCGAGGGCCGAAAGGTCTCGTCATCGGTGCGCGCCATCGCCGTACCAGGGTCTGAGAAAGTTGATCAAGCTGCACGGGCATTAGGGCTGCATGACATCTTTACAGCCGCGGGGTTTGAGTGGCGCAAGCCCGGTTGCTCTATGTGCTTGGCGATGAATCCGGATAAGCTCGTGGGCGATGAGGTCTGCGCGTCGAGTTCCAATCGGAATTTCATGGGCAGGCAAGGTTCCTCAACGGGACGAACCATTCTCATGAGCCCGATCATGGTCGCAGCGGCTGCGATGCAAGGTGCCGTGGCCGATGCGCGCGATGTTTTTCAGCTGGAGCAGGCGTCATGAATGATCTGGTAAAAAGAAGTGGTCGAGGTGTTTATGTGCAGGGTAATGACATCGATACCGATCGGATTATTCCAGCACGGTTTTTGAAATGTGTGACCTTCGATGAACTGGGGCCTGCGCTGTTTTATGATGAACGGTTTGATACCCAAGACGTCTCCAAGGGTCATATCTTGGATGCACCCGTTCACCAAGGGGCCAGCATTATGATCTCGGACACCAACTTTGGGTGTGGGTCGAGTCGTGAGCATGCCCCACAAGCGCTGCAGAAATTCGGGTTTGAGGTCATCATTGCGGAAAGCTTCGCGGAAATTTTTCATGGCAATTGTACGACGCTGGGTATGCCGTGCTTAATAATGGAAAAGACGCAGCGCAAAGCGTTGGCAGCGCTCGTAGGACATCATCCCGATGCGGAGTTCTTAATCGACCTTCAGGCGCAAACCCTCATCTTCGCTAACGAGCAGTTTTCGTTCACGATGAAAGAGAGTTCGCGTGAAGCTTTCTTAACTGGGCGATTTGATCCTTTGGATGAATTGCTCGTTGCCAAAGACGCGATTCAAGTGGTGGCTACGAGATTGAGTTACTCGGATCACTCGGGATGAGCGCCTCAAGACAGATCGAGATTTATGACACGTCGCTGAGAGATGGTAATCAAGGTGAAGGCGTCAACCTGTCGCTTTCTGACAAGCTTGCCATAGCCGACATGTTGGATTCGATCGGTGTTATGTTTCTTGAAGGGGGTTGGCCCGGTTCGAACCCAAAGGACAATGACTTTTTTCTAGCGTGTCAGGACAGAAGCTTTGAGCAAGTTCAGGTATCTGCTTTTGGCTCAACCCACCGTGCGGATTGCTTGCCCGAGGACGACCACTTTCTGGAGATGCTAGTTCAGGCCAAAGCCGATGTGACGTGCATATTTGGGAAGTCCTGGGATTTACATGTCGAGCAAGCGCTGCGCGTCACAGCTGAACGAAATCTCGAAATGATTGAAGGCTCGGTTGCCTATTTGAAGCAAGCAACCCAAAAGCCTGTTTTTTATGATGCTGAGCATTTTTTTGATGGTTTCAAGGGCGACCCAGGCTATGCGCTGGCAACCCTTGAATCGGCCTTGGTCGGCGGCGCGGATCGCGTGATTTTATGTGATACCAATGGAGGCGCGCTGCCGCACGAAATAGAGCGCGCAATAGGCGCGGCGCGCGGCCATCTACCGGAAATTCAATTGGGGATCCATGTTCACAATGACGGTGGCTTGGCTGTGGCGAATACGCTGCGTGCGGTTGAGGCTGGGGTTTGCCAGGTGCAGGGCACCATCAATGGTATTGGTGAGCGCTGTGGCAATGTTGATTTAACCACCATTATAGCCAATCTAGAGTTGAAATATGGTTTTAGGTGTTTGCCGGAAGGTCGGCTTCAAGGCTTAACGCGATTGTCTCGCAAAGTCTGGGAAACCTTGGCCTTTGACGGGCCGCTCGGTCAGCCCTATGTCGGCAGTTCAGCGTTTGCACACAAAGGGGGCGTGCATGTATCGGCCGTTCAAAGAAATCCTGAAACCTACGAGCATGTGACGCCAGAAAGCGTCGGCAATAGCCGCAAGATTCTGATTAGCGAGTTGTCCGGGGGCTCGAATGTCCGAGCGAAATTGGCCAATCGTTATCCAGAATTGCACGGTAAGACGTCGGCTACGAACATTCTGGAGGACATCCAAGATAAAGAGCATGCGGGTTATTCGTTTGAGAATGCGGACGGCAGCTTCGATTTGTTGGTCCGTCGTCACCTCGGCCATTTTAGCCCCTGTTTTGAACCGATTTACTACCGGATTTATTCGCCCGCCAACGAGTCGGCCTCGGATCAAAACGATGTCACGATTGCAGGTGCGATTGAAGCCTCGGTAAAAGTCCGCATTGGGGATGAGGAAATCTTATGCGCGGCCGAAGGCAATGGGCCGGTGGATGCGTTAAACCAAGCGCTTCGGCAAGCGTTGCAAACGCGTTTTCCAGAAATTGATGACCTGCATTTAAGTGACTACACAGTGCGAGTTATCAACTCAACGCAGGAAACTGCCGCGAAAGTTCGAGTTCATCTCGAGCACACGTTTGAAGGCGGTACCTTCGGGACAGTCGGGGTGAATGTCGATGTCATCAAAGCGAGCTGGAATGCCCTAATTGAGGCGTACCATTTTGCCCTGATGCAACACCGAGACTTTCAATCTGAGCAGCACGATTTAAAAAATACCTAGTTGGAACCCAAGGATAAACGATGATGACCTGGGAGAATCGCTGGCATCCTTTGCTTGAACGTTGGGTGACGGTCACGAGTCATCGTGGAAGCCGCCCCTGGTCGGGTGGTCGGGTTACAGAGGCTCCTGACGCACCCTGGTTTGATCCGAGCTGCTATCTATGCCCGGGCGGTGAACGGATATCTGGTATTAAAAATGCCGACTATACTGACTGCTTCGTTTTTGATAACGACCATCCCGCCTTTAAAGCGAGCGCGCCCGCGCCAGAGCCGGCGCCCGGAATCTATCAAAGCGCCCGTGCGGAAGGCTTGTGTCGGGTCTTGTGTTACACCCCAGATCATGGTGGCCGGCTGAGCGGGTTGTCCGAGGATCAGTTTAAAGCCGTTGTGCGCTGTTGGCGGGATCAGACCGACGGGCTAATGGCGGCCGCTGGGTATGAGCATGTTTTTATTTTCGAAAATAATGGTGAGGTGGTGGGTGTGTCAAACCCGCATCCGCATTGCCAGATTTACGCAACCCCCTTTGTGTTTCATACCGTTGCGCAAGAGATCCAGGCCGTCGCGCGTTACCGCCAGGCCGATGCAGACAACTTATTTGATGCGATCATTCGGTCCGAGCAAGCCGATGGTCGCCGGATTTTAGTTGAAACCGACGACTGCTTAGCGTTTGTGCCCTATTTCGCACAGCTGCCTTACGAAACCTTTATTGTGCCAAAAGGGTCGTGGCAACGGTTGCCAGAGATGCCAGGGCGAGTGCTCGATGATTTGGCCTTGGTCCTGCGCGCGGTGCTTAAAATGCAAGACCACTTATGGCCGACGCCGCAGTCCTACATTCTGTCGGTGCATCAGGCGCCAAAGTCGCTATCGGTTGATCACGACTATCGATGTTATATTCGCTTGCAGCCAATGCTTCGAGGACCGGGTCTACAAAAATATTTAGCCGGTGTTGAAACCGGCGGTGGCCAGTTCTTAAATGATGGGTCCCCGGAGGAAAAAGCGGCTGAATTGAGCGCAGCAGGGTTGCTGGTGAGTAAAGAGTCCTAAAGACGCGGACTTCAACCTAATTTAGCCTAGAGAAATTGGTTGGCTGAATTTGAAGGGCGTTCAAGGGTTGAAAATGGGGTTTGCCACGCCGCTCAGTTTGAGGTGACGAGCCACGCTTCACGTTTAAAGCGGCATCCTGACGATGCGCTTTTATTCATGACGCATTACTGGATCGGATACCGTTGCTTTGGTTTAGAACAAGCCTTTACACTGGGGGAAGCGCGCATCGTTTTGCTTAGAGGTCGGATCAAGGGCGATAACCTTCAAAGATCGAATTAGGTAGGGGTTGAATTGATCAAAGGGCCTCGATAGTGGGCGGTAAAGGCTTGGTATGGCTGTCTTGGTTGTCACGTTATTAGACGCTTTATGGCGAGCAGGGATGACGAACGCCTGAGCGAGAAAAGCGCGCCTCAGAAGGGTCAAGGCGTCAACGGTCTGAAAGGCCAAAACAGTAAAAGACGAAAGTGAACCGTTAAAAACAGGAACAGGAGAACGCAATGAAAGTCGATACGCATTTAACTCAAAATTGGCGCAAGGTGCCGGCTGCGGTTCAGGCCGCTGAAGCCGATGGCTATGACGGCGTTGGCACCGCGGAGATGAACCATGATCCGTTCTTTCCGTTACTGCTTGCTGCTGAACACAGCGAGTCGATTGAAATCAGGACCGGAATTGCCGTTGCTTTCGCGCGCTCACCGATGATTCTGGCTAACCAAGCCCATGATCTGAACGCCTATTCAAAGGGCCGGTTTACTTTGGGGCTGGGATCACAAATTCGGCCGCACATCACTAAGCGGTTTTCAATGCCCTGGGGCGCGCCAGCGGCGCAGATGAGAGAATTAATTCAAGCGATGCGAGCAATTTGGGCCAATTGGTATGATGGCGAGCCGCTTCGGTTTGAAGGCAAATATTACAATCATACGCTCATGACGCCTGCCTTCACGCCGGAAGATACCGAGTATGGGGCGCCGAAGGTTGTCTTGGCGGCTGTAGGCCCGATTATGACTGAGGTTGCTGGTGAAGTGGCCGATGGTTTGATTATCCATCCCTTTAGCAATGAAAAATATATTCGAGAAGTGACCTTGCCGGCTATCGACCGTGGCCTTGCCAAATCAGGGCGCAGTCGATCCGATTTTGAAATCAGTTATACGCCTTTCATTGTTTCTGGAAAAGATGAGGCAACCTTCGAGGCGGAAAAAGTTGCGGCCAAGAATCGAATTTCTTTTTATGGCTCAACACCGGCTTACAAGCAGGTTCTAGGGGTTCATGGCTGGGGCGATTTGCAAATTGAATTGAACGCGTTATCAAAACAGGGCCAATGGGCGGAGATGTCGAATTTAATCAGCGATGAGATGCTCAACACCATGGGGATAATGGCGGATCCTGCCGCTATCGTGCCAGAGATGAAACAGCGCTATGGCGACTTTACAGACCGTACCAGCGGTGCCTTTGGCTTCGTTGACTCTGGCACTCGGACCGAAATGGTAGCTGCTTTGCGGGCTGGGTAATGCCGGTGGATGCGGTGGAACTCCCCAAAAGTCTGGTGTCAATAAGTCGCGCTCGGCTGAAGATCTTAGATCAAAGAGGGCTACCGGAAACGGTGGCCTATCTTGATTGCTCGGAACTTTCTGAGGTCATATCAGCGATTAAAAACTTAGCGGTCCGGGGCGCGCCCGCAATTGGTCTGGCCGCCGCTTATGGCCTGGTTCTAGGGCTCGATGATTGTGCGGATGAGCCGACGCGGATTCAGGGTGAATTGAGGCATCGAAGTCAAGCGCTGATCGCGGCAAGACCGACGGCGGTGAATTTGTCCTGGGCTGTTGAGCAGATGTTGGATTTTGCGGCAACCAAAGCTGCGGCTCTGGGTGAGGCAGGATGGCGAGACCGCTTGTATCAACAAGCGAGTAAACTGTTTGAGGCCGATCGTGCTGCCTGCCGAGCAATCGGTATTGCGGGTGCTGCGCTATTAAAGGATAAGCCTTCGATTTTGACCCATTGTAATGCCGGATCCCTTGCGGTTTCAGAGTTTGGCACGGCGCTCGCCCCAATTTACCAAGCACAGGCTGATGGTTTGCCGGTTCAAGTTTGGGTAGATGAAACGCGCCCTGTTCTGCAAGGAGCGCGGTTAACCGCTTATGAGTTGATGGCCCACGGGGTACCGTGCCGTCTGATTACAGACAATATGGCCGCCCATGTCATGTCTCAAGGTTGGGTTGATCTTGTTCTGGTGGGCGCTGATCGAGTCGCCCGGAACGGTGATGCAGCCAATAAAATTGGCACGCTGGGCGTTGCAATTTTAGCGAAGCATTACGGGATTCCATTTTATGTTGCGTGTCCTTGGTCAACGATTGATCTCGAAACGCCGACAGGCGCAGAGATTACGATCGAAGAACGTGCGGGCGATGAAGTGCGTCAAATTCAAGGGGTTTGGACCGCGCCGCGGGATGTGCCGGTGTTCAATCCTGCCTTTGATGTGACGCCCGCCGCGTTGATTGCGGGGATTATTACCGAGCGTGGCATTCTGAAGCCCGCCGCGTTGTCCGAGCACGCACCCGAGGTAACCGATGGCTGAACAAGAAGGGGTCATAAAGTTTAGCTATGAATTTGAAAAACGCTTCAATGTCTCGGAAGTGCCTTGGGAAATGCAAATCTGGCGCGATCTTTTCGTAGGTTACGCATTAATTGGTCAGGTGCCTGATCGCTATGGCGGTTTTGGCTTTGGCAACTTGAGCTGCCGAATCGGCGGGGCGTTTAGTATCACGGCCTCGCAGACGGGTGGGCTGAAGCGCCTGACCGCCTCGGATTATGCCCTGGTTGATGATTGGTCGCTGGCACGCAATCACTTGTCGGCATCCGGTGTTAAAGAGCCGTCTTCTGAGTCCTTAACGCATGCCGCGATTTACGACAGTTGCCCATCGGTTCGCTTTGTCTTTCATGTTCATAGTCCGTTGATCTGGCATGCTCGGCAGTCATTAGGCTTGCCCGAAACGAGTGCTGAAATCCCTTATGGCACGGTTTTGATGGCGCAAACCTTGAAATCACTCGCTCGTGAGATCGGTTCAGACGGCATCATCGCGATGGCGGGGCATGAGGACGGTATTATTGCTTGGTCGACGACGGCCATGGGTGCTGGCTCGCTGATCATTAGAGCGCTGCATCAGCAAGCGGCTTGATCATGGAAGTATCGTGGAAATGTCGATTGAGGCTTTTTTTCTCTAAGGAATAGCGCAACAATCAAAGATCAATAAAAGGGAGACCCTATGCTTTCCAACAAACCATTGCTCTTGGCAATTGGCGCCGGCTTGCTCGTGATTTTGATTGCAGGAACCCTTTTGTTTGAAGGGGATGGGAAGGCGCCTGAAACGACCCAAATCGTCACGTTACCGATTCCGGAGCCAGCGCCTGAATTGGTTGAGGTCGCGCCAGAACCCGAGCCAGAACCGGAGCCTGAACCGGAGCCTGAACCAGCACCTGAGCCGGTTGAGCCGGCGTTTGTTCTACCGCTGCTTAATGATAGTGATGGTTTGATCCGCGATGGTTTGGTCAGCCTGAGTCGACATGAAGGGATGAATCAGTGGGTTGCGGTTAACGATTTGATTAGAAAATTTGTTGGGTTCACAAACGGTGTGTCGGAAGGTCGAGTCGTTCGAAATCCGGTTGAGATCTTAGCGCCAAGAGGCAAATTTTTAGTGTCTCAGGTAGATGAAGAAACGTATGCCATTGATCCAAAAAGTTACGATCGCTACGATCTATTTGTCAATATCTTCGAGTCCTTAGACAGTGAAGGAACGGCAGAGCTGTATGTCCTAGTCCTGCCGTTGCTCGATCAGGCCTACTCTGAGCTTGGTTTGCCGAAAGGCAGCATGAACACTACGCTGTTCGCGGCCATCGGTCGGTTGTTGGAAGTACCGGTTATTGCAGGAGAAGTGCGGTTGACTCAGCCGGTTGTGATGTACGAATTTGAAGACGAGGCACTCGAGCGGCTCAGTCCTGCTCAAAAACAAGTCATCCGGATGGGGCCGATTAATACCCAGCGGCTTCAGCGGAAACTCTCAGAAATATCCCGCGCCCTTCGGGTGGCGCTCGAGACGAACTAGTCGTTGATGGCTAAGCCTTTATCGGGGTTACGGGTACTTGATTTAACCTTAGCGCGAGCTGGCCCCGTCGCGGTTAGGCTGTTGGCTGATTGGGGGGCAGATGTAATTCGGGTGGAGCCACCCGCGACCGACGGGTCCCAAGATGTCACCGGTCAGCGCACAGGATCGGATGCTCAGAACCTGCATCGAAACAAACGATCCTTTTCTTTGAATTTGAAAACAGAAGCCGGCTATGGCCTGTTTTTGAAGCTCTTGGCGACGGCCGATATTCTAGTCGAGAATTTTCGGGCAGAGGTTAAATATCGGCTAAAGATCGATTACGAGACGCTGCGTCAATCACATCCAAGATTGATCTACGCCAGCATCAGTGGTTTTGGCCAAGATGGGCCGTACCGCACGCGACCTGGGGTTGATCAAATTGTTCAAGGCACGAGTGGCTTGATGAGTTTGACGGGGGCGGCAGATGGTCCCCCAATGCGAGTTGGTATTGCGATCAGCGACACCTCTGCGGGTATGTTTTTGGGTCAAGGAATTCTTTTAGCCTTGATTGAGCGCTCAAAAACCGGCGAGGGCCAGTGGGTCCATACCAGTTTGCTCGAGGCGATGCTGAGCAAACTGGATTTTCAGGCTGCGCGTTACACCATGTCTGGAGAAACCCCTGGCAGAGTGGGTAACGATCATCCCACCTTTTCGCCGATGGGCGTCTTTGAGGCGGCTGATGGCTTCGTGAATATTGCTGCCAGCACGACGAAAATGTTTCGGGCATTCTGTGAGGCGTTGTCTCAACCACAATTGGCCCAGGATCCCAGGTTTGAGACTGGACCCGGGCGCCTGGCGCATCGTCAGGTTCTGAATGCCGCGATCAACGAGTGCACTCGAGTTCTGACCATGCAGGCGTTGGTCCAGCGGTTGAATCCGATCGGTTGTCCCTGCGGGCCGATCTATTCGGTGAGTGAAGCGTTTCAAGATCCTCAGGTCCAACATTTGGCTATGGTTGCTACTGCACACCATGAGGTCTTGGGCGATATTGGTTTGGTCCGTAGTCCGATTAATCTCTCTAATCATGAGCGGGTCACGGATTTTGACCGAGCGGCGCCGGCTTTGGGGGCACATAACTCGGAAATTTACACCGAGCTGGGATTGAGTGATCAAGCGATACACGCGTTGAAAGACTTAGGGGCTGTTTAGTGTCTTGTCTCTGGGGGTGACTTGATCTGTGGGCGCCCGGCTTTGAACCGGACCGTTGGTTCCTGGGTTGAGGTTTGGGGGCTAGGAGGGCGCTGCATCGTAGTGTCTAAGGGGTTGAGAGCCAAAAAACTATCTAGGGTTTAACCCGTTAAAAATTGGGGCGTTTTGGAGTTTTACGATGGAACTAGAGACTAAAAAAATGTTGGCCCACATCGAGGACGGCATCGGCTGGGTTACGTTTAATCAACCCGAGAAGCGCAACGCGATTTCGCTCGAGATGTGGGCAGCCCTGGGTCAGGTCCTCGAGGCATTCCATCATGACCCGAGAGTTCGAGTGATCGTCATGAGTGGGGCGGGTGGTCAAGCCTTTGTCTCGGGTGCGGACATTTCTGAGTTTGATGAAAAACGCGGCAGTGCAGACCAGCGTGAAAGCTATGGAATGGTTGCCGCGAACGCCAATCGGTGGCTTGCAAATATCGATAAACCCATGATCGCGATGATTGAGGGCTTTTGTATTGGCGGCGGCCTTGCGACCGCGCTCAATGCGGATGTGCGGTTTGCGACGCCTAACTCGACGTTTGGCATCCCTGCAGCCCGCTTAGGGTTGGGCTATGAACTGGCGGGCTTGAAGACACTTGTCGATCTGGTGGGACCGGCGCATGCGAAAGATATTATGATCTCGGCGCGTTACTTTGATGCCGAGGAAGCCCAGAGCATGGGGCTGATTAATTTTGTTGTTGAGTCCTCTGAGTTGAGAGGTGCCGTTACAGCTTATGCCTTAAAAATTGCAGCCAACGCACCGCTCACGGTGCATGCGGCGCGGCGCGCCATCCGGGAGGTGCTTAAGCCCGAGTCAGCTCAAGCGCCCGCGCGAATCCAAGCATTAATAGATGCGTGCTTTAATAGCGAAGATTACAAAGAAGGTCGTCAAGCCTTTAAAGAAAAGCGGCCGCCGCAATTCAACGGCAAGTAAGCGCTTATCGCTCCGTGAGCGCGGAGGCTGTGGCGCGTTTCAATGGTTTGAGTAAATAGTCCATGACGCTCTTCTCCCCGGTACTGATGTCAACTGTTGCGATCATGCCGGGCATAATCGGTAACGGGTTTTCCGCTTGACCTAAATAGTTCTTCGCGGTTCTGACTCGAATTTGAAAAAAATATTCCCCGGTTTCATCAACGATGGTGTCAGCGCTGATCTGCTCAAGGGTTGCGTCGAGGCCCCCATAGATCGCGAAATCATAGGCCGTGACTTTTACGGTCGCTTTTTGGCCTGGCCGAATAAAGGCAATATCGACTGGGCGAACCTTAGCGTTGACCAGAAGGGTGTCATCGAGGGGGACAATTTCGAGTAGATCCATGCCCGGCTGAATGACCGCGCGTTCTGTCGTGACCAATATCTGGTTCACAATGCCGTTGGCGGGTGATCTGACTTCTGTTCGAGCCACGCGGTCTTGCAGTGCGACCTTAGAGTAGCTTAGCCGCTCAAGGTCGGCGCGTGTTGCTGTGAGTTCTTCCTGAGCGACGGCTAGATACTGTTGCTGCCGCTCTTTTATTTTTTGTGTTGCTTCTGTGATGACAGACTCTTGAGCAGGCAGCTTCAATCGAATCCCTTCAAGACGGCCTTCAGCTTCATTTACAGCGGCCTTTAGGCGAATCAGGTCTACCTGTGACACGGCCCCGGTTTCGACCAGCGGGGCGGTCATGGCAAGCTCTTGGCGCGCATAGTCGGCACCCTGAGCCAGTTTTTGAAGTTCGCGTTGCAATTCCTCTTTAGCTTGTTTGTGCTGTGATCGTTGTTGCTCAAGGATCGATAGATTGCTTTTGAGTTCATTTTGCCTTGATTTTAAAAGCTGAGCTTCGTCGTTAAAAGATTGCTGTTCAGCTGCGGTCAGGTTCGGTGGTGCTTGCATTGGCTCACCTGAGACCTCCGATGCCAGTCTGAGCATTTTAAAGCTAAGGGTTGTGATGGCGGATTGGCTTTCATTGAAGGAGGACGCGAATCGGGTATTATCGATTTGGAGTAGCACTTGCCCCTTTTCGACGCGATCGCCTTCTTTGACAAGCATGGCGCTTAATATGCCCCCTTCCAAGTTTTGAACGACCTGAGTTTGGCTTGAGGCAATGATTCGCCCATCGGCACGAGTGATTTCCTCAAGGGCGGCAAAGTTCGCCCAGATAATTGCGGTCAGTACAAAGACGGCAGTGAGGCAAAGCGCTATATGGCTGAGCGGTTGAGTCTGGGTTAGCGCGTTGAATCGGGCGGTGTGGTCAATCGGTTTGGTGGTCATGTTGATTGTCCACTGTTCTGTGCGAGTTGATTCAAAATGGCCTCTTTGCTGCCATCCGCCATCACAGCCCCATTTCTCATGACAATGACCCGGTCGACGAGTTCTAGAAGATTCATCCGGTGGGTGATCAGAATCAAGGTCCGTTTCGAGCCGTATTGGCGTAATTGCTGAATAAAATCCAGCTCTGCCTGATGGTCCATCGCATTGGTGGGTTCGTCTAAGAGCATCAGCGGTGCTTGGTTAATCAGCGCCCGGGCAATGGCGATCCCTTGTCGCTGCCCGCCTGATAAAAAGCCGCCCCGCTCGCCGACTTGAAAATCGAAGCCCTCTGGATGCTGATCAAAATAGGTGCGAATGCCCCCAAAACTCGCGGCATCTAAAATTTGCTCGTCGGTCGCATTGGCTAAACCGAAACGAATATTGTCTCGAACCGAACCGGCTAAGAGCGTTGATTCTTGCGGCAGGTAACTGATTTTTCGGCGCAAGTCGGCTGGGTCGAGTTGGTGAATATCGGTATTATCGATTAAAAGACTGCCGTCGGTCGGTAGATAGAGCTTCGAGATGAGCCGCTCGATGGTACTTTTCCCAGAACCGGTGGGGCCAATGATTGCGACCTTCTCATAAGGCTTGATTTGAAAGCTGACAGAATTTAAGGCTGGCACGGCCTGACCAGGATAGGTGAAGCTTACCGATCTAAATTCCACCGCCGGTTTCAAGTCGGCGCGATGTAGGAACTGGTGTTTGAAATCTCGCTCCCCCGGCAGGTTCATTAAGCGGTCAATGGTGCCGTAGGCCGCCAGCGCATGTTGGTAGCGGGTCATGATCGTTGCGATCTGGCTCATTGGTGCGAGGGCCCGTCCAGTCAAAATGGTACAGGCAATGAGACCGCCGATACTCAGCTCGCCGGCTTGTATGGCGTAGACCCCGGCAATGACGAGAACAACCGTCGTGCTTTGAGAGATTAATTGAATGAGGTTCAAGGTGGTTAATGAGCCGAGTCTCGATTTTAGCCCGAGGCTCGCGAGTTGGTCTTGAGATTGCTCCCAACGGGCTTGCATCGTACTTTCAGCCTGAAGCGCTTTAATCACTTCCAACGAGTGCAGGGTCTCAACCAGCAGGGCGGTTTTTCGGGACGATTCTGTAAAGATGTCTTGGATAACGGGGCGAAGCTGGCGCTGAGCGGTATAGCTGACGAGCAACACAACCGGTAATACGAACAGCGGGATCAGCCCGATTGGACCCGCAATGCCAAAGATCAAACCGATAAAGAGTAGGACAAAAGGTAGGTCAATCAGCGTGAGTAACGTGGTTGAGGTAAAAAACTCCCTGAATTGATCAAATTCTTGAAGTTGGTTTGCAAAGCTACCGACACGTTTGGGATGCTCCTGCATAGTCATATTGAGGACTTGCTCAAAGGTTGCTGAGGACAACAAGAGGTCAGATCGTTTACCTGCGATATCGAGAAAATAGCCTCGAAGTGATTTCATCATAAAATCAAAAATAAAAACCAAGGCAACGCCGGACGCCAAGACCCAAAGGGTGTTGGTTGCTTGATTGGGAACGACCCGGTCGTAAACGTTCATCACAAATAAAGGCGTTGCTAGCGCGAAGATATTGACCAGCAAAGAGGCTATAAAGACTTCCGAATAAAGGCTTTTAGATTGCCGTATGACCGACCAAAACCAATGCGTATTGAACCGCTGTTGAACCGAGTCGTCCGGGGCGCGGGCCGTAAGCTTTAGCAGGGCGCCGGCATACTGGTTGTGTACGAGTGATTTATCGATGGCTGCGGGTTGCGCCTGCAGGCCACTGGGGTAAATCAGGGTGTTATCAGTCAGCTTTATGATCAGCAGCGCTCGGTCGTCGTTGAGCGTGAGCAGGCACGGGCAATCCTCGTTCGTCAGGGCATCAAAATCCTTCTTGAGAACCATAGGCTCAAATCCAGCACGCTTTGCAGCCCTGGCAGCGAGTGTGAGATGGTCTGTACTGGCGGTTGGTTTTGGCAGGCCGGAATAAAGCGCATCTTCAGAAACGGGCTGTCCCAACGCGCGGGTGTAAGCGGACAAGGCAGCGCCCGGACTGCTTGCTATCGTGTTTAAATCATCGGGGACGGGGTCTGCCATGACGTGAGTATAGCATTCGTTATAAAAGTCTCTGCTAGACTTATCGCCTAGCGCTGAAATGGTCTTGATGCGCTTTTGAAGGCGGCAACCAGGCTGGATCAGAGCGGGTTGGCTGCAAGATTGGATTCGTTATGTTGCTGTCTTTGTTTGTGATATTGAGACGCCACCGTTTGCCTGTTTCGACCGGCGAGTGGCTCGACTTGTTATCGGCCCTGAATGCAGGCGTCGTTTTTTCAAACCTGGATGCGTTTTACTACCTAGCCCGGCTGTGCCTGGTCAAAGATGAACGGTATTTTGATCGGTTCGACCAAGCCTTTAGTGCCTTTATCGCAGGTCTCGACGCGGCGCCGCTCGATATTACCGACGCCCTGTTGGTCGGCGCTATTACGGACATTCTTTCAAGCCGTGAAGCCTTGGCGCTGGATGAGGCGCGGTTGCGGGGGTTGTTGCGGGATCTGATAACAAGTCCCGTCGAGTCTAACGACTCGCACTTCGATAGAGCGGATCGATTGGTGACCGACGCAGGCCAGCGCGCTGGCTTGCCCGCGAAAGGGGCCTTAACCCCTGGACCCGATAACCCAGCGGCATCTGACTTGGCTCAAGCGGAGGCAGCGCCTGTGCAGGTCAGTATGAGCCCCGCCTCCGATATGGCGTCCAATGATCCGTCGGAAGATCGTGGTGAAGGTGAAGGTGAAGGCGATTCAGAATCGGGAGAGCCGGGGCAGAAAGGGGATGGCGGCCAGCAAGGCGTAGGACGGTCCCAAGAGACGGGGCGCGGTACGACGCGTGAGATCCCCAGGGTCGTTGGCGAGCGGTATCACCAAGACGCGATTCGGTTTGGCACCGCGAGCAAGGTCTGGGAGCAGCGGGCGTATCAAGCTTTGGATGATGATGCGATTCTTGGCGTCAGGAGCTTACGCTTGGCGCTACGGCATTTGCGCAAGTGGGTGCGTCAATCACAGATCCAGGAGCTGGACCTTTCGGAGACAATCCAAAAAACAGCGGCTGGCGGGGGTTTTTTGGATATTAGAATGCGACCTGAGCGTCGTAATGGATTAAAGCTGGTGCTTTTGTTAGATAGTGGTGGTTCGATGGACGCGCATGCTGAGATTTGTTTTCAGCTTTTTTCCGCCGTAAAAGCTGAGCTGAAATCACTGCAGTGTTTTCGGTTTCATAATTGTATTTACGAAACGTTGACGGAATTTGACAATGGACTGCTCACACCTGCTCTTTCGACCACAACGTTTTTAAGCCGCTTGGACTCAGACACCCGGATGATTATTGTGGGAGATGGCCAAGTTGGCCTTCCGGAACTGTTGGAGGTTGGCGGAAGCCTGCGCCATTACAATGCAACGACCGGGATTGAATGGTTGACCCGAATACAGGATCGGTGCCGTCATGTTGTTTGGTTGAATCCTGTGCCAGAGCAGGCCTGGCCACAGTGGCCAAGTGTCGCGCTGATTCAGAACACGATGGCGGCTGCAATGCATCCGCTGACGCCAGCCGGTCTTACGAGTGCGGCAAAGGCACTGCTGCGTTAACTTGGCGGACCGGCGTGCTCGCGCAAAAACCTCGAACATTGTCCGCTATTTGGTGGATTAAACGTTGGCGTGATTCAAGGGCGCCCCAAGCATTGTGCGGCGTGATTAACAAGTTCGGGTGAGGCGCCTGAAGGAGTGATTCTTGAAGGGTGGGCGGCTCGGTTGCTAAGACATCGACCGCCGCGCCCGCGATGTGACCGGCCTCTAACGCTTTCAGCAACGCCTGACTATCTACTAAAGCACCCCGAGCCGTATTAATTAAAAAAACAGAGGGTTTCATGGCAGCAAGACTTGCGGCATTGATCAGATTCTCAGTGTCTGGTGTTAGTGGGCAATGCAGTGAAATTACATCGGCGCGCCGCAAGAGTGTTGGGAGGTCGCATCGGGCGATGTTCGAAGGTGTTGGATTGGGTGAGGGGGCCGATTGGGCGCTCGCCGCGATCACCGTCATCCCAAATGCTTGCGCCAGCTTGCCAACGGCTTGGCCTAACTCGCCGAGACCGATAATACCGAGGGTCTTACCGGACAACTCTATAATCGGGTGGTCAAGCCGGCAGAAGACCGGACTCTTTTGCCATTGCCCGGTTTGGGTGTCCTGTAAATAGCGCGGCATGTTCGTCACGAGATTCAGCATCAGCGTCAGGACGTGTTGGGAGACCGACGGCGTCGCGTAGCCAACCGCATTGGACACGCTGATGCCTTGTTCGCTTGCAGCAGCAAGGTCAATATTGTTGGTTCCGGTCGCCATGACACTAATGTGCTTGAGTTGTTTGGCGTGACGAAGCACCTCGCGCGACAACATCACCTTATTAGTGAGTACAACATCAGCGTGTTCAACGCGGTCTATAACGTCTTCTTTTTGTGTCGCGGGGTAGATAGACCAGCCGGTGAGTTGCGTCGAGATGGGGCCAAGGTCGATTCCTGGGCCGAGACTGTCAGCATCAAGCATGACGCCGTTCATAAAAGTTTCCGACTGGCCGGGATGCGTGCAGTCCCAATTAGCATTATAGGTCTGGAAAGGCGTCCGATAGGGCTGCGTTCCATTGATCCAAGTTCGCTTGTTGGTCGTTGAGAAGGGCCTCGGTATCCCCTTCAATATGGACCTTAACCATGGTGTCGCCCATCCGAATATCATTCACGACGGCTTGATCGCTGTCACTTTTAACGGCGCCAAAAACGGTGTGAGCGCCATTTAAATGTGGCGTAGGTCCGTGGGTGATAAAAATCTGACTGCCGTTAGTGCCAGGGCCCGCGTTGGCCATTGATAAGATTCCAGCGCGATCATGTTTTAAATCATCTGAAAACTCATCCGCGAAACGATAGCCAGGGCCACCCGTGCCGGTGCCGAGAGGACAACCGCCTTGGATCATGAAGTCGCTAATGACCCGGTGAAAGCTGAGCCCATCGTAGTAACCTTTTTGAATGAGGTTTACGAAATTAGCGCACGTGATCGGCGTTTGATCAGCAAACAACTCAATATTGATGGTGCCTTTGTTGGTTTCGATAACGGCAGTTAGACTCACAGTTTTTCCTTATTCAGCATTTTGGGTATAGGCGTATAGGTGGTTAATTAAAGGCTAGCGCTGGTCCATGGGGACATAGTCCCGCTTGACGGGGCCGAGATACAGTTGTCTGGGCCGACCAATTTTAAAGGGCGAGCTGAGCATCTCAGACCAATGTGCGATCCAGCCGGGCATTCTTCCAAGCGCGAACAACGCCGTGTACATTGGGGTTGGAATACCCATCGCCTTGAGTGTGATGCCCGAATAGAAATCGATATTTGGGTAGAGCTTGCGATCAATAAAGTAGGCTTCCTCCCGCGCAATTTTTTCTAAGGCGCTAGCAACTTTTAACAAGGGTTCTTCTTCGACGCCTTGTTCCGCCAAAACAGCCTGGCAGCTGGCTTGCATGACCGTTGCTCGGGGATCAAAGTTTTTGTAAACCCGGTGCCCGAAGCCCATCAATTTAAAAGGGTCTTCTTTGTCTTTGGCTTTGTTGACATATTCTCCGACGCGGCTTAGATCCCCAATCTCGTTCAGCATGTCGAGAACAGCCTCGTTTGCGCCGCCGTGAGATGGGCCCCAAAGGGCGGCGATCCCGGCGGCAATGGCAGCGTAAGGGTTGGCCTCGGTCGAACCTGCTAGGCGCACGGTTGACGTGGAAGCATTTTGTTCGTGATCCGCATGCAGGATGAATATTTTATCCAGCGCTTGCGCAAGCGTTGGGCTCACTTGGCTGGCGCGACCGGTTTCGCCAAAACACATATTAAGAAAGTTTTCGGCATAACCTAAGGCAGGATCTGGGTCGACGAAAGTTGCACCGATTGATTTTCGATAGCTCATGGCTGCAAGCGTCGGAATTTTTGCAATCAATTGCATAGCCGATTCGTTACGGTGATCCGCATTGTAAATGTCTAGTCCTTCATGGAATAGCGACGCAAGACCCGCAACCGCTGCACACAACATGGACATGGGGTGCGAGGTTTGCGTAAAGCCGTTGAAAATTTGCGCAAATTGGCTGTCAACGGGCATGCGATCTGCAATGTCGGCCTTGAATTGTTGTAATTGTGCCGCCGTCGGTAGTTCGCTGTGAAGCAGCAAATAACAGACCTCGAGATGCTCTGAGTGGTCTGCAAGTTGCTCGATCGGATAACCGCAATAGGTTAAGACCCCCGCGTCCCCATCGATATACGTGATCGCAGAGTCGCAAGCTGCGGTTGATAAAAACCCGGGGTCATACGTATAAACGCCCTGACCGATAAGACTTCGGACGTCAACGACATCCAGTCCCTGTGTGGCTTCCAGAACGGGGAGGTCGGTCGTCTTGCCATCAATCGTAATTTGAACGGTGTGTTTCATAGCTTAGTCATTCCAGCTTAATCTGCGCCTTGGGCTGCGGAATCTAAAGGTTCCAGCCGCAGGCGAAACGGGGGCTACATGTAATCAAAATGGCTGTTAGATGTAAAGCCTTCCGCCCTGATCGGTTGTCTCAACTGGGTTTGTCTTTTTGCTGGGCAAGCACTATGATTGCCGCGATTCTGCAAGTGGACAATCGCTTGGGATCAAACCTTCGGGACGACTGTTATACCTCTATCTCGCCATCAATCCGGTCAATAATACTTCTTGATCGGATCCAACCTTGGCAGAATTAGAACGTCGCAGGAAAGGATTCGCCGACGCCATCGCGTTCAATCAGATTGGGAGAGACAAAGCCATGAAGCAAGATAAAAGACCCATCAATGTCGGTATCGGTGATCTGCTCCAGTTCCGCTGGCCGATTATAGCCCTCGCGTCGATTTCCCACCGGATCGCCGGGGTTGTGCTTTTTGCTGGGCTTGGTCTTTTACTTTATGGGCTTGAAGTGTCATTGTCCTCACCTGCTGAATTCGAGGGGCTCAAAGCCAGTTTGGCGACCCCGATTGGCAAGGGCATTGCCTGGGTTGTGCTGGCCGCTTTGGCCTATCACTTTGTGGCTGGTGTGAAGCATTTAATAATGGACGGCAGTGACTCAGAGAGTCTCGTTGCCGGAACGCGAGCGGCCTATATTACCCTGGTCGTGTCCGCGATTTTAATTGCTTTGGTGACGGTTTGGATTATCTAAGCATCTTATCATCTAGTTGTCGTCCCAGCGCGTAGCAAAGACCAGGAGAAGTAAAATGGTTACACAAGTAACAGGCCTATCTAAAAATGGGGTCAGCGATTGGTATATTCAGCGTGGCTCATCGGTCGTGATGGGGGTCTATACGTTGTATTTGCTGGGATTTATGCTCATCTCGGACGAGATGTCGTTCGAGGTATGGGCCGCTCTTTTTAGTGGGACTTGGATGCAGCTGGCGACACTCGTGACCTTGATTGCGACCTGCGCGCACGCTTGGATCGGAATGTGGACAGTGGGCACGGATTACTTGAGAGCGCGCACGATGGGGCCGAAAGGGGATCGACTTCGTTCGATTTATCAGTCGGTCTGCCTGCTTGCGATTCTGGCCTATTTGCTCTGGGGCATCAAAATTTTGTGGGGTAATTAATAATGTCTAATCTGTCAACATTGGAATTCGACGCCATCATCGTGGGCGGCGGCGGATCGGGTTTGCGCACGGCGCTGCAGCTGGCGCAGTCCGGTCACAAGACGGCGGTGGTGTCCAAGGTATTCC
>JABGWC010000131.1 GCA_018645765.1 Gammaproteobacteria bacterium
GATCTGCGGCGATGTCGGTTTCGGTAAAACAGAAGTCGCCATGCGCGCCGCTTTTCTCGCGATCCAAGGCGGAAAGCAGGTTGCCATCTTGGTGCCGACGACCCTCCTTGCAGAGCAGCACCTGCAATCCTTCCGCGATCGCTTTGCGGACTGGCCGGTCAGAATCGAGAGCATCTCGCGCTTTAAAACCCGCAAGGCGCAGGATCAAGTGATTGCGGCACTCGCAACTGGCCAAGTTGATATCGTCATTGGCACCCACGCCCTCATTCAAGACCAAATTCGTTTTAAAGATCTGGGTTTGTTGATCATCGATGAGGAGCATCGCTTTGGCGTTCGTCAAAAAGAACGTATCAAAGCGATGCGCGCCGACGTCGATGTACTGGCAATGACCGCAACACCAATCCCACGAACCTTGAACCTGTCGATGACCGGGCTTCGGGATCTGTCGATCATTGCGACGCCCCCAGCCCGACGCCTGTCGATTAAAACGTTTATCCGTGTGCGAGAACTGGGCATTATTAAAGAAGCGATTCAACGGGAACTGCTGCGCGGCGGTCAGGTTTATTACCTGCACAATGAGGTAAAAGACATCGAACGGGTTGCCGATGAACTCAAGCAGTTGGTGCCAGCGGCACGAGTCCTCGTCGGCCATGGTCAAATGCGCGAAAAAGAGCTCGAGCAGGTGATGTCGGATTTTTATCACCAGCGAGCCAATATTTTGGTCTGCACCACCATCATTGAAACCGGCATCGACATTCCCAATGCCAATACCATCATCATGGATCGTGCCGACAAATTCGGACTCGCTCAAATCCACCAGCTTAGAGGCCGCGTTGGCCGATCTCATCACCAAGCCTATGCCTATCTGCTCACGCCTGAAAGCGGCTCACTCACCAGCGATGCTGAAAAGCGGTTAGAGGCAATTGCCGCGGCAGAGGACCTCGGTGCCGGCTTTATTCTGGCGACCCATGACATGGAGATCCGGGGCGCCGGTGAGCTATTAGGCGAGTCCCAAACCGGCAACATGACGGCCATTGGTTTCGGCCTTTACATGGACATGTTAGACCGGGCCGTCATCGCCTTTAAAAACGGCAAACAAATTAACTTTGATACCGACGGGGAAGACAGCACCGAAATCAAATTGCATCTGCCTGCTTTAATTCCAGATGACTATTTACCCGATGTTCAAATGCGGCTTGTGCTGTACAAGCGCATCTCAAATGCAAAAACCACCGATGCGTTACGCGCACTCCAAGTTGAGATGATCGATCGATTTGGCCTGCTGCCAGAACCCGTGAAAAACTTGTTTCGGGTCACCGAAATCAAGTTGATCGCAGCAGACCTCGGTATCAGCCGGATTGACTTGGGACCCCGCGGCGGAAAAATAGACTTTCTTCAAAATACCAAAGTGCCAGCAGAACGCGTGATTGAATTGGTACAGAAGCAGTCGCACCGTTACAAATTTGCCTCTGCCAACCGGATCGCAATTGTGGATACAATAGAGGATCGTGAAAAACGGTTTAAATTGATTGAAAACTTATTGGAACGGTTTCTTGCAGCCTAATGACGCTGACTCACCCGGTATCAAGCCGCGAGCGTCATCGCGCCGCATTTTTTTTGCTCTCGCCAAGACGTCGCTAGCCCAAGATCTACTGCGCCTGGCCCTGATTACGGCCAGTTTAGGGGGAAGCCTCGGCGCAAGCGCTTCAGAGCCGCAGGATGAACGATGGTATCAAGTCGAAGTCATTGTCTTTAAACGCCTGAACGCGCCGGTTGATGCGCCGACCTCAGGCGCGCTAAGCCCAACGTTTCCGCAACCACTCTTTGCTGTATCGCCCCATGAGATGAGCGAGGCGCAGCCGATGCTGATCGAGCAAGCGCTCTATCTAGACCAGTCGGGTGGATTGAGCGGTCTCCCAAGCGACCTGTCTCCAATTGAACCCGTGACCCGCGCTGCGACCACCATCTTTAAATTTGCACCCTTTGCAGAAGGCCCTCGGTACCGCGCCCTCGTCCTAGCCCATGCCCAGCAGCGTCTTAAAGGCCTACAGCAGGATACGCTAGCGCCGATTGAAGATACGCTTATCGACCCACAGACAGTGGCCATTCAAGCCGTTTTATCCCAAGAAAGTTTTGCCTTTCGGGCGGTTGCGGACGCGGACAGAAATCTGGCGGGGGCGGCCCGATCGATTCGACGCTCTAAAGATTATCGAATGCTGCTGCATCAGAGCTGGACCCAACCGATCGATGCCCAAAGCACTGCGATTTTGCTTCAGGGCGGGGATCAGTTTGGCGACCAGTTCGAATTGGAAGGCACCTTGTCGGTCCGCCGCAGTCGGTTCTTACATGTGGAAACAGATCTTTGGTTAACCCGATTTGAGGCAACCGGATCGATGCAGGACCCCTTTCAGGATCATCCGATGGCCGAGGTCTATCCGGCGTTGCTGCTCGCGGCCGCGCGTGGTCTAAATCATGAGCCAGGTTATCGGTATCATATGGCGCAGCAACGCAGGTTGCGCTCCAACGAAGTGCATTATCTCGATCACCCACAATTCGGCATCATTATCGAGATCCGGCCCGCTGAGGCGGCTCGCGCGCTGTAACCTTCCCAACCACCCTCACCAGGCAGACGAACCCGGCTTTCAATAACGCAGGCCTGACCGGCGGCTTAAACCGCGGGTGTTGATAGGAGTTCAGCCAAAACCATTTTGACCCAAGAAAGTCCTTGGTTCATTGCTTCATGAATTTCAGACAAGGCAATATCGCGCTCAGCCATGCCAGCCCCTGGATTAACCGTCACCGATATGCCCGCGTAGGGCAGCGCAAGCTCACGCGCCAGGGCCGCTTCCGGCATTGCGGTCATTCCGACAATACTACAGCCATCATTCCGTAATCGCCGCACCTCAGCCTTGGTTTCCAAGCGCGGACCCTGAGTACAACCATACACCCCAGATAGTACTGCCTGCATGTCTGCATCACTCGCCGCCACTTTTGCAACTGCTGCAAGCAGTTGTGCGCGGAACAACGCATCATAGGGTTGCGTAAAATCGATATGATGGATCTCATCTTCAAAAAACGTCAGGGCGCGACCATAGGTGTAATCAATGATTTGATCCGGCACGACCAAACACGGCACGCTCAGGTCCTCGCTCACCGTTCCAACGGCCGTCACGGCCAATATCTGTGAGGCGCCGAGCATCTGCAGTGCTTTTAAATTAGCCCGATAATTAATTTTATGAGGTAGGAATCGGGCGGGCATGCCATGGCGGGGTAAAAATAAAATCCCCTGCCCCGCAAGCCGCCCTGATTGAATCTCAGCCTGCCCAAAATCCGTCTCAACAACGTGGTCTTTGGTTTCGGTCAAACCTGCAAAGGCGCCAAACCCCGTCCCACCAATGACCGCGAGCGTCATTGCGCTGGGGCTCGATGGGTCAGTCGTTTGAGATTACTAATGGACATGAGGTGTGCGTAGATCCAGCTGAGTTCACCCGAACGAAACAAACTGAGCACAACCTCGTCACTCAGGGCCAAGAGTTTCTTTTCGTCCACCACCATCAACCCTTTTAAATGGGTCTCAGCGGCGTTTTCATCTTTTACGGTGGCCGAAACTTCGGTCATCAGGTCATTGGCTTTCAGCACTGAAACAAACCGCTTGGTGCGTTCAAACTGTCGCTGAAACTCACCCAGAAATTCCATTGCCTTTGTCAAAATCGGCTGGGTCTCACCATTTTCGAACAGGGGTTCACCGCGGGTCTGGCTAAAGCCCGAATAAGCCTCATCGATACAAACAACCGGCTCTGGGCCGGGCCCGTCCGCCAAAACAAACGGATAGCGCCGCACAAATGCTGGGACATAATGATCCGGTAACCAGTGCCCTTTTTCGTCCAGATAAAGGTTTCCTGTGGCGCGCAATCCAAGGAGTGCAACCGGCACATCCTCTTCGCCCGCTTTGGCAAACACGATGGGGTAGTCTTTGGAGGCTTCGACAAATTCAATACCAGCGAGCACCACAGAATTGATTTTATCGGCGAACTCATAGCGGAGTTCCGAGCGATCTAGTTTCCAATCAGCATGGGTGATATTGCTGAGCGGCACAGGCTTTTCATAAAATAGCATTTCAGGCATGACAGACCCTTTCGGCGAATGAATGAATACAAGCCCAACCCGGCATTAAGACTCGGGCTGAACTGTCTCGAGATGAATGGTTGACGTCGGGAAGGCGATTTCCGCACCATGCCCGGCAACGATGTCTGCGATTTCCAGCAGGATTTTTTGTTTCACGCTGTGATACTCGACCCAATTGATGGTTTTGGTAAAGGTGTAGATGAAAAAATCAACGCTCGAGGCATTGAACGCATCAAAATTAACAATCAGGGTTCTATCCTGGTCGATGTCTTCGTGTTTGGATAATAACGCATGGACATCCGCCACAATCGCTTGCATCTTGCTCAAATCACTATAGCGAACCCCAATCGTTTCAAAAATCCGGCGATTGAGCATTCTGGATGGGTTTTCCAACGAGATCGTCGAGAACATCGAGTTGGGAATGTACAAAGGGCGCTGGCTAAATGTTCGAATTTCCGTCAAGCGCCAGCCAATTCGAATCACCGTACCCTCAATATCCCGGTCCGGACTTCGAATCCAATCGCCTACTTTGAACGGGCGATCCAGGTAGATCACCAGGCCACCAAAAAAGTTCGCAAGCAAATCTTTTGCCGCAAAGCCCACGGCAATGCCACCGATACCACCAAAGGTTAAAACCCCTGAGATGCTCAGACCGAGGGTTTGCATTGCCATCAGAGCAGCGGTGATAAAAACCGATATCCGCACAAGCTTTGCGATGGCGGTCACCGTCGTTTCATCACCGCCAGAACTGAGGTAGGCAGCTTCCAATTCCCGAATGAGGCGCGCTAAGAACAGGGTCACCAGTCCGATAAAAGCGAGATAACGCACAATCCCAATGATCTCAATCTGAGACTGGCTTCGAGCCTCGGCAACCAACTCCGCCGCCAATGACAA
>JABGWC010000109.1 GCA_018645765.1 Gammaproteobacteria bacterium
GGTTTGGGCCTTGCGCCTGGAGCCAACCTCGGTCATGACCATGCCATTTTTGAAGCGGTGCACGGCAGCGCCCCGGATATTGCCGGCCTTGGCATTGCCAATCCAACCGCACTATTACTCGCCGCTGCAATGATGCTGGATCATTTAGGGCTGGGAGATGCGGCGGCGCGTCTGCGCGGTGCCATCAAGCAGACCCTTACCCAAGGCAAGTGCAAAACATCTGACTTAGGCGGCGACGCCTCGACCGAACAGTATACCCAAGCCTTGGTCAGGGCTTTGTAAGGTCATTGTCGAACGCCCCTTGACGAAAAAGCCTCGAGGAACTGCGTCAGGCGCGCCACCCGCGGGGCTCTAAGGCTTCGCGCACCTCACATTAGCATCAAACTAATCAAGCGCTCCCCGCCGACGGCGCATCCAGCGCCCCCGGCAGGCCTAATTCGCGGAGTATGGCCTCGGTGTGTTCCCCAATGCTGGGTGCTGTACTCGCAGGCACGAGCGTCGCATTCAGAAATCTTGCAGCAGGACGCGCCTCTCGCAACTTGCCGGCGACGGGGTGGTCCCGTTCTCGAAACACCTCATTGGCAATCAATTGCGGATCGTTGTGTAGATCTTCTAGGCGCTTAACACTTGCCACCGGGACTTGTTCCGCGTCAAGCTTTGCAAGAAAAGCCTCAACGGTCATTGATTTGGTCTTCAACAGTGCCTCTTTAAGGCTATCGCTATAGGCCTGGCGATTGCGTTGCCGGCTCGTTAAAGTTTGAAACATAGGGTCCGCCCGCAATGCATCCAAGTCGAGCGCGCGACAAAGGCCCGTAAATTCCCCATCCGACAAGGTCATAAACGCAGCCCAACCATCCGCCAACTCTACCAATTGACCGGCGGCGGAAATCGGCGGGCGATGCTCAATATCCTCGCCCTGCAAAGTGGCATCCGCGCCCGCGTCGGGCCACATAAAGGCAACTGCCGTATCCAACATCGACAATTCGATATGCTCACCCAATCCAGTTCGCTCCCGTGCATACAAGGCCGCCGCAATGGCCTGCGCGCCAGTATGTGCCGTGAGCTTGTCCATAATCAGTTGGTTCACCTGTTCAGGGCCCTCACCGCGTTTGAGGCCTTGAACCGAAACCATCGCGGAGTAAGCCTGTATGATGGGGTCGTACGCACGTTTGCCAGCCTCAGGTCCATCCGGTCCAAAACCGCTGATGGAGAGATAAATGAGCCTGGGATTCAAACGTTGCATCGCCTCGAATCCAAGTCCTAAGCGCTGAACAACACCTGGCCGAAAGTTTTGAATCAGCACATCCGCGCGCGCAACCAATCCCTGCAAAACCGGCATGACGGCGGGATCTTTTAAATCCAGTGCAATGCTACGCTTGCCTCGGTTTAACACATGAAACGAGCCCGAAAACCCATTTCGACGACTGCCGACATTGCGTTGTATATCGCCCTCGAGCTTCTCAACCTTGATCACATCAGCACCAAGGTCTGCCAGCACCGCACCGGTGAGGGGCCCAGAGACAACCGCTGATAAGTCAACAACCGTTACCCCAGTTAATGGTCCAGCCATTTTAATCTTCCTTTCAGTTATGACCTGTTGTCAAAGCTGCGGTGCAGCCCATTACAATCCATCAAACTCTGTACTGGATGGACTGGCCAGGTATAGTAACCAACCAATGCCGAGAACCCCATCATGAATCGACAAGCGCTGTGGGCCTGGTCTGCTCTGGAGATCCGAGATGCCGTACGATGCAAAGCCATTTCAGCAACGGAAGTCGTCACAGCGCACTTAGATCGGATCAATGCCATCAATCCCCAGATCAATGCAATCGTTACCTTGGTACCGGAACTTGCCCTGGCACAAGCTCACGCGGTCGATGCGGCAATCGGCCGAGGTGAAACCCTTGGACCACTCGCGGGCGTGCCCGTTGCCCACAAAGATCTCACCTTAACCCAAGGCATTCGAACCACCTTCGGCTCGGAGCTTTTCGCCGATTTTGTCCCAACCCAGGATGCAGAAATTGTGGCTCGAATGAAAGCGGCTGGCGCCGTCACACTTGGCAAAACCAACACGCCCGAATGGGGTGCGGGCTCGCAAACCTTTAACGACATTTTTGGTGTTAC
>JABGWC010000106.1 GCA_018645765.1 Gammaproteobacteria bacterium
CCAACACAGTTGATTTTAGTGTGTTAACAGAGCAATGGGGAGATGAGCCACGACCCGTCATGTCGTTCCAGGGGGACAGGCAAGATCACCCCACGCAGCGATGTTGTTGGATTACCGAAACTAATGCGCAGACCCACGATATTATTCGAGCAGGGCTCGACCGGTCGCCTCTGTTCTCTGGCACCATCGAAGGCGTTGGCCCGCGATATTGCCCGAGCATTGAAGACAAAATTCATCGGTTTGCGGACAAAGACGCTCACCAATTGTTCATCGAACCGGAAGGGCTGACTTCGACAGAGCTGTATCCTAATGGCATATCCACTTCATTGCCTTTTGATGTTCAGCTTGCGTTAGTGCGATCAATAAAAGGTCTGGAATCGGTCAATATTACTCGACCCGGATACGCCATTGAATATGATTATTTTGATCCCCGAGATTTGCGACACAGCTTAGAAACCAAGTCGATTTCCGGGTTGTTTTTTGCGGGTCAAATCAATGGCACCACAGGCTACGAAGAAGCGGCGGCACAAGGCTTACTCGCAGGCATTAATGCCGCACGGCAAGCCACTGATTTGCCAGCATGGGAACCGCGACGTGATGAGGCGTATATAGGCGTATTAATTGACGATTTGGTGACGCTGGGAACGACCGAGCCCTATCGCATGTTTACTTCTCGAGCTGAGTATCGACTTCAACTCAGGGAGGACAACGCCGATCTTCGCTTGACCTCAATAGGACGGCAGCTGCATTTGATTGGAGACACCCAGTGGGAATATTTTAACAATAAGTGTGAGGCGATTGAGAGAGAGCAACGTCGTTTGCAACAAACCTTTATTCAGGCGGGCAGCACTGAAGCGGCACAACTCATCCCGCTGCTGACTAAACCACTCAGCCGAGAATACTCATTGGCGGAGTTATTGAAGCGCCCTGAGCTCAATTACGATGCGCTTAACCGTATTGCCCCAGCGCCTTCTCCGGTTGCAGAGGCAGTGGCCCATCAAATCGCAATACAATGTAAATATGCGGGTTACATCGAGCGTCAACAACAAGACGTTGATCGCTTGCATCGCCATGAGATGATGACAATTCCGAGTGATTTGGATTTTTCCTTAATTGATGGATTGTCCAATGAAATCCGGCAAAAGCTACAAGAGGTAGCACCGAGTAATTTAGCCAGAGCGGGACGCATCCCCGGCGTGACTCCTGCAGCACTATCAATCTTACTGATTTATTTAAAGAAGCGAGAACTCGGTAGCAGACTTCGAGCCACAGCAAATGGTTAATTTAGAGACTGAGCGATTACTGGGAGCTGCCCTCGATATTGGTATTGCTTTGAGCGATCATCAGACGGCGCAACTAATCGCGTATCTTGATTTGCTCGAAAAATGGAACCACGCGTATAACTTGACGGCTGTTCGTTCTCGTTCTGAGATGTTGGGTAGACATCTCATTGAAAGCTTGGCTATCAGTCCGTTTATTCGCGGCAGACAGGTGGTTGATGTCGGGTCGGGAGCCGGTTTACCAGGCGTTCCTTTGGCAATTGCGAACCCTGCAGTGCAATACACGCTGCTCGATAGTAATGGCAAAAAGTCCCGATTTCTGTTCGAAGTGAAAAGAGCACTGATGTTGTCCAATGTTGAGATTGAAACGGTAAGAGTGGAGTCCTGGCAACCGACGAGGCGTTTTGATTCGGTAGTGACGCGTGCTTTTGCTGATCTAGCTACCACGCTAGCAAGGGTTGACCATGTGTTATCCGATCAAGGCATGGTGTATGCAATGAAAACGGAACAAGCGCAGCACGAGATCGACGCCTTGCCAGATGCGACGAGACAGGTGACAGCTCAAAACATCAACGTACCAGGGCGCGACTGGCCATTCCAATTGTTGGCGGTCCAACCTCGCGTTGAGGCGGCATTATGAAAATTATTGCGGTTGCCAATCAAAAGGGTGGTGTCGGAAAAACAACGACAAGCGTGAATCTGTCTGCGGCACTGGCGGCCATGGGTAAGCGAATGTTGTTAGTTGATCTCGACCCGCAAGGTAACGCGACGGTGTCAGTTGGCATCGATAAAGCGGCTGCTGAGGTCACTATTTTCGATCTGTTGGTCGATCAAATCCCGTTACACAGCGCTGTCACACACCTACCGAAACTGGCGCTAGACTGTATTCCAGCTAATGGGGACTTGACTGCGGCTGAAGTGGCGTTGTTATCGATGGACGCTCGTGAACAGCGGTTAAAGACAGCTCTGTCTGCTGACGACGCTAATTATGACTTCGTGATTATCGATTGTCCGCCGTCGCTGAACATGTTGACCTTGAACGCACTGGTCGCCGCAGACTCCGTACTCATTACCATGCAGTGCGAATACTTTGCCTTAGAGGGACTGTCGGCACTCATTGATACAGTCAACTCGGTGCGGCAAACCGTGAATTCAGATCTCACCGTTGAAGGTATTTTGCGCACGCTGTATGACCCGAGGAATGCGTTAACGAACGAGGTATCAGAACAGCTATATGAACATTTTGATGGCTTAGTTTATCGCACTGTCATTCCACGAAATATCCGATTAGCAGAAGCGCCTAGCCATGGGGTGCCGGGTATCGTTTATGATCGGCTATCGAGAGGCGCGACCGCCTACATGGCATTGGCAGGTGAGTTTATGCGCAGACAAGAACAAGATAGCAAGGATCCTAGCTGATGGCGCCAAAGCGAAAGCTCAATCGAGGCCTTGAAGCGCTGTTGGGGACGGGCTTACTCAATAAGCCAGATGCCGACACTGCGGCCCCGCTAGCGACAGGTGGGCAGCTCGCTTCGAGCGGCACCACCCCGTTGACTGAGCTGCCCATTGAGCAGTTGCAAAGAGGCACCTATCAGCCGCGGCGTACCTTTGCCCAGGATGCGTTGCAAAGCCTTGCGGACAGCATAAAAGCGCAAGGCATTTTGCAGCCCATTGTCGCGCGGCCCCAGGCGGGCGGGGGTTTTGAGATCCTGTCCGGCGAGCGGCGCTGGCGAGCGGCACAATTGGCTCAGTTAGCGACGGTTCCGGTCGTCATAAAAGAAGTCTCCGATGAGGCCGCTATCGCCATTGGGTTGATTGAAAACATTCAAAGAGAAGATTTAAACCCGGTTGAGGAAGGTTTGGGGTTGAGGCGACTTCAAGAGGAGTTTGGCCTCAATCAGGAACAAGTTGCCAACGCGGTGGGTCGGTCACGTCCCGCCGTGGCCAACTTGATGCGCTTGCTGCAGCTCGAAAGCGAGGTGCTCGGAATGCTAGAGCGACAAGAAATCGATGCTGGCCACGCTAAAGTGTTATTGGCTTTAACCGGTGGCGACCAGATCCGAGCGGCGCGACAGGTTTACCAAAGAGGGCTCTCGGTGCGTCAAACAGAAGCGCTCGTGCGCCCTGTGGTGACAGATAAGTCCGCGAAAACACAGGCAGATCCGAACATTAGCCGCTTAGAAGCTGACCTTAGCACCCAATTTGGTGCGCAGGTAAAAATCAAACATCAACAAAATGGGCGCGGCAGGCTTGAAATTCATTACACCACGCTCGACGAATTGGACGGTGTTTTAAAGAAAATCCGATAACCTCACGTGTTGAAGGGTTTAGGCCTTTCCACTACACTCGGGCCCGCATCAGAGGGGGGCGTAACCCATTTTGGCCAGATTTGTGGCTTCTGGGCCGTTTGAGGGCACCAGGAAGCGCTTGTTGCATGCCACGAAAGTTGCGGCGGTCATCATTTCGGCAGCGGCAGTGTTTGCTGGTGTGATGGAGAGCTTTGATGGCGGGTTAGACCTGGTGCTCGGTGCAGTGGTTGTGTTGGTGCCCAGTTTTTGGGTGGCACTGAGCCTGACAACTCGTCGTTCAGCGAGCGGCGCGGTCTGGTTGGGGCTTGTGCGCTACACCGCTGCGGCGATTGGTTTTGCCCTGTTGTTTGCGCTGAGGCCAAGCAGCTCGCCAGGAATAGTGTTGCTTGGCAGTATTTTGGCATTGCTGATACCGCCTATCGTGTTGGCGTGGCAGCAACGACCGAGTAAGTGAAAGAACACAAGAGACTTTAACGCCTCGCAGGGGCACAGGAGTAACACGGCAAGAATGGCGGCAAACGGCGACAATCAAACCGTATCAGAGTATATCGTCCATCACCTGACGAATCTGACCTATGGCAAGCTTCCCGAAGGTTTTGAGCGGGAAGACGGCACTGTTATCTCTGCGGGCGGGCAGTGGACACTGGCTCACGGGCCAAACGAGATGTCGGTCATGGGCTTTAATGCGATCCATGTTGACTCCATGCTGTGGTCGGTCGGGTTAGGGCTTGTTTTTTGTTGGCTATTTCGCCGTGTTGCGGTGAAAGCTTCGTCCGATACCCCCAGCGGGTGGATCAATTTTGTTGAAATGGTGGTTGAGTTTGTTGACGGCACCGTCAAAGACACCTTTCACGGTCGTAACCCGTTGGTTGCGCCACTAGCCCTGACGATATTCGTGTGGGTCTTTATGATGAATTTAATGGATCTGATACCGGTTGATCTGATTCCGCACTCATTGATGCTGGCTGGCGTTGAGTATCAAAAAATTGTGCCGTCTACCGACCCCAATATCACAATGGGTATGGCGATCGGCGTTTTTGTGTTGATGTTGTTCTACTCGATTAAAGTCAAGGGCTTTGGGTTCGTCAAAGAGCTCACGCTTAACCCGTTTAACCACCCTTTGTTTATCCCAGTGAATTTATTCATGGAGGTGGTCGGCTTGTTGGCCAAGCCGTTTTCGCTCGGCCTCCGGTTATTCGGCAACATGTATGCCGGAGAGATGATTTTTATTTTGATTGCAGCGTTATTCAGTGTGGGCATTTTTTGGATGCTACCCGCTGCGCTGTTGCAAGTGGGTTGGGCGATATTCCATATTTTGGTGATTACGCTTCAGGCCTTTATTTTTATGGTTTTAACCATCGTGTACCTCAGCATGGCGCACGAAGACCACTGATTTCGACTGACTTAAGTACTTTAGGAGACAACCATGGAAATGATTTACGTAGCCGCGGCCATTATGATGGGCTTGGGTGGAATGGGCGCAGCAATTGGCGTTGGTATTTTAGGCGGCAAGTTGATTGAAGGTTCGGCGCGTCAGCCTGAGCTGGCCCCTAAGCTACAGGGCACCTTCTTTTTA
>JABGWC010000296.1 GCA_018645765.1 Gammaproteobacteria bacterium
CTAAACCACTGTCACAAACCATGCGTCAACACATTCAATCTTATCAACGCACTGATTCACCCTATCGAGTGCATTGATTCGCCGCTTAATCTGTAGGTTGATG
The DNA here is from genome assembly GCA_018645765.1 of Gammaproteobacteria bacterium. Classification (GTDB taxonomy): domain Bacteria; phylum Pseudomonadota; class Gammaproteobacteria; order Pseudomonadales; family Azotimanducaceae; genus UBA9926. Next base: position 104 of record JABGWC010000296.1, read on the forward strand.
CCCCCTCTGGGGAACTTGAATACTATGAACCGCGCAATCACACCCGTTCTCGTGATTGACGTTCTCCCTTCTATGACGGCAGCGATAGGGTGCATCGCCTTGCCCAGTCTTAATCTGGCTTATCTCTTCCTGATCGTCCTTGCAGTGGCAATCGGGATCGTTTTCATTGCAATCATAGCGTTGCAGACTTCAAACCTAAATGACCCATTGGCGCATCAAGGCACCCCTTCTGGACGGTTTTTTGTTCAGCGTTCACTTTGGGTCTAGACTACCTATTGCCCAGTTCCTTGAGCGGAGCATCTCCATGATTAAAGACCAATTGCCAGCTGAGAAGCCGAGTGATGCAGCGTATCGTCACATAACAGAACAAGGATGGCCTTATGCCCGTCGCTAATCCAATCATCTCGCGCGAATCTCGAGTCAAGGCAGGGATCATACTCTTCGGCGTCACCAGCCTGACGGCGTTTATCGGCAGTACCGGTTCAATCCAAGCAGGCAGTTTTTATGCTGCGCTCACCCAACCAACTTGGGCGCCACCGGCATGGCTGTTCGGCCCCGTTTGGACAACGCTGTATATCATGATGGCCTATTCTGGTTATCGTATGTGGCGGCGAACGTTAACCTTGACCCATCCGGCATTGAGGCTGTTCTACGGGCAGCTGTTTTTAAACGGCCTGTGGTCTTGGGTATTTTTTGTCTGGCATTGGGGGGCACTGGCCCTGATCAACATCTTAATATTACTGCTACTGATTGCGCGCCTAATCCAAAGCGCCCGCCACATCGACGATCTCAGCGCCTTTCTTCTGCTGCCTTATGCACTTTGGGTGACTTTCGCTGCCGTACTAACCTGGGCCCTTTGGCAGCTCAACCCTGTAAGCCTTGCTGTCTGATGAGCCAAGTCAAGTCGACCAACACTGTAAACCGAACGCGCCATTTATGAACACCCAGCCAGCTCGCATTCGTTTCTGGAATGGCAACAAATCTGCGCCTCGGCGCCGCTACGAAGCTGAACTGACGCAACAATTACTGTCCCAGATCGACCCTGGTATCGCCCTTGAAGTGGATCACAGCGACCGCCTAACTGCCCAGGCTGAAGCGGCTATTTTTAGCGAGGGCTTTGACCTACTCATAACCGTCGCTGGTAACCCGAAATTTGACGGCGTCGAAAAGCACATCATCGCTAGCCCAATAGCCTTTGGCATCTTAGGTTGTCGGATCCCTGTTTATCGGCGAGATCAACGCGCACGTATCCTCGCTAAATCTGACACACCGTTCAAAGCGGCAACTATCGCCCTACCGGCTGACTGGGCGGACGTGCCGATTTTTCAAGCCAATGATTACCCCGTTGTCACCCAAGCAAGCCTTGAGGCCTGCTTCGAGCAAGTTGCCTGCGGCGCTGTGGATTACCTGTGTCTGGGCGCGAACGAGGTGCAAGCCGTCTTTGAAGACTACGGCCAGTCGCATCCAGAACTCGTGATCGCAACTGGACAGGTCCTGTATTACCCCATGCCGTTACAGTTTTATTGTCACCCAGATGCCCTCACGCTGCAGGCGCGACTGACGGCGGCCCTCAATCAATATCAACGCGCTGGCGCTTTACGCACCCTATTCGAGCGGCACTTCGGCCCGCAAGTCTCCGCCCTGGCACTTTCACAGCGCGCGGTGCATCGGCTGCGAAACCCATTTCTTAGCGATGGGTCGAGCCTTACCGAAACGCTGAGTCCCCTACTGCGTACGCCGGATTCCGCCGACTAAAAATCGGTGCCGGGTACAAAATAGCGCTTGGCCCAGATTCCCATTCCGGGCTCATCCGCAACCGGCATCCGCCAGCTACTCACGACTGCCTTTGCCAGTTCAACTCTGAACAAGGCTCGCGGTTGATCAATTGTGTTGGAAACGTATTTTTCGGCACCGACGGCGCCAACATACTTTGCAGCCATTTTTTGATAAGTGGGTCGCCATAGAGCATCCTTACCAACATCAAACTGCAATTCGGCAATCCCGTTAACCAAAACCTTTCGATACGGCAACGCCTGCTCGTCAATGCAAAGCGATACTCTGGGATCTTGTTTCAGGCTTTCAAACCATGCGGACTTTTGTCGCGGTGTGAAATAAATGAACCCATCTTCAGACCAAAACCAAATCGGCGTCACGTAAGGCGCACCGCGCTCATCGACGACGCCAATGCGCATCACAATGCCAGGCTCTGTGAGTAACGCTTGCTGCTCAGCCCCAGTTAGTTTTGGCATCGATCACGCTCCTTGATGACGCGCCTTGAACAGCTGCTCGCAAAGAAGCTAGCAAGCACGATCCGATAGAAAGATTTAATCGGCGCTGTACAAGGTCACGACACACGCCCCACCCAGCCCTAAATTATGCTGCAGACCATGCCGTGCGCCCGGCACTTGACGAGGACCTGCATCACCTCGCAGCTGCCAAACAAGCTCAGTGCATTGCGCCAAGCCAGTGGCGCCGAGGGGATGCCCCTTAGACAGCAGGCCGCCCGACGGATTGGTCACCACACGGCCACCATACGTATTGTCGCCATCCCAGATAAATTTCTCAGCGGTGCCTTCTGCCGTCAACCCGAGGGCTTCATAAGTTAAGAGTTCATTCGCGGTAAAACAGTCGTGGAGCTCAACCACCTGAATATCTTCCGGTCCGATCCCAGCCGCTTCGTACACTTGGTCGGCTGCGGCCTTTGCCATATCGACACCGACCAGTTTGCGCAAGGACCCAGCCTCTAAAGTGCTTTCAAAGTCGGTGGTCATGGCCTGCGCTTTAATGGTGATCGCATTGTTTAACCCGTGCTTTCGGGCAAAGTCTTCACTACAGATAATCGCAGCTGCCGCGCCGCACGTCGGCGGGCAACATTGATATCGCGTTAACGGCCCATAGATATGGGGCGACGCCATAATTTCCTCAACACTGAGCAAGTCTCGGAAAACCGCATAAGGATTGTTTGCCGCATGAATCCGCGCCTTGGCTGAAATCTTGGCAAAGGTTTCATCGCGTGTACCGTATTGCTCAGCATACTCCTTACCCGCGCCGCCAAAGTATTGCGCGGCATCCGGCGCCCTCTTATCGACCCCCTGCAACGCCTTTCGCGCTTTAAAAAACCGTTTAAGCGGGCTGGGTCGGTCCGAAAAAGCAGACCCCAAGGCGCCTGGATTCATCTGTTCAAAACCCAGTGCCAAAGCGCAGTCAACCACGCCCGCCGCGACGGCTTGGCGCGCCAGAAACAAGGCCGATGAACCCGTGGCACAGTTGTTATTAACATTCACCACTGGAATACCGGTCAAACCCAGACCATAGAGCGCAGCCTGCCCAGCGGTCGAATCGCCATAGACATACCCCACATAGGCTTGCTGAACATCCTTATAATCGATTCCCGCGTCTTCTAAGGCCAACCGAGCAGCCGTCTCACCCATGACTGGATAATCATCACTGGCACCTGGCTTGGTAAATGGAATCATGCCGACACCGGCTACTTTGACGCGCTGACTCATATCGTCTCCTTATGGCGTTTAACAAACAGTTTTGACCCTGCAACATAGAACTGAGCCGAATCAAAGTCAATGCGAGATACCTTAACAACGGACCATGCTATGTTAAGCTTTTTACCGCGTTTGCAGTTCTTCTAGGTTATCAGGACCCACCACGAGGCATTCCATGCACAGCAAGAAAATTTTGATTACCGGCGGCAACGGAGGCATTGGCTTCGAAACAGCCAAAGCGCTGATAGCCCAAGGCGCTGATGTGATTATTGCTAGTCGCACTTCAGCCAAGACCGATGCAGCGCTTGCGGCATTAGGCCCGAGTGCGCACCATTTGCCCGTAGATTTATCGGACCTCGAAAGCGTTCGAGAGCTGGCCGATGCGTATCTCGCCGAACACGCCCAACTCGATGTCCTCATCAACAATGCGGGTCTTTTTCCGACCAAACAGCAGCTAACCCAACAAGGGTTCGAAATGCAATTCGGGGTCAACCACCTCAGCCACTTTTTGCTGACCCAATTACTGTTACCACTCATGCTTGAACAACCCAGCGCCCGCATCGTGACGGTTTCGTCGATGCTGCATCAAAAAGGCAAGCTGGATTTCGCCTCACTTAAAGGTTCCGCCAAATACAGCGGACAACGCGCCTACGGTCAGTCTAAATTAGCCAATGTTTTATTCGCAGTTGAGCTAGCAAACCGTCTCTCAGGCACGCAGGTAACGTCCAATGTTCTGCATCCGGGCGGGGTCGCGACCGATATCGTTCGTGACCTGCCTTGGCCCATAAGGAAACTGCTCGGTCTGTTCTTCATCACACCCGAGGCGGGCGCTAAAACCAGTATCCTGCTCGCATCCGATCCTGCGCTTCATCAGACCACCGGCACCTATTTTGATCAATGCGTTATCAAAGCAATGTCACCCAGCGCGCAGGATCCATTGCTCCGGGCCCAGCTCTGGGAATACAGTCTCGAGGCGGTGGGATTGACGGCGGATACTTTTAACGCGCCGAGCCCCTGATCGAGTAAACAACAGCTCAAATACCGCACCCTTACGGGATACTGAAATAGTATTCAACCGCCTCAACCCAGTTCCGCCCCGAATATCTGGCGCTACTGCCAATCGCAGGGCGATCGATGACTAAGCCAACGCCCGCAATCTTTAGAGGCGCTGCTAGCCCCCAGAGGCCATCAATTGCGGGCGCCCGAACGGACATCCCGCTGCGAGCCGCTCGACCCTTAAAGTGACTTGATCGATTCCCGACATTACCTGCCGCTGGGTTTCTTCTGCCGGAATAAGCGCTATACTCAACGGTATGAACGTAAGCTCGCCAGCCTATAGCGGTATTCAAGACGCCACCCAACGTCTTGCTGACATTGCGCAACGCGCCAGTGAACTGTCCACCGCCAGTGAGCCTGACCTGTCGGTTATGCCGCAATCCCCCAGCCAGAAGGTCACGACTCGGCAAACGCCGGAAGCACCGGTTGAAACCTACAATGCCAACGGCCAAGTGGATCAAGGCAGAAGGGCCAACTTTGAAGACATGATGGTCAAGCGTCTGCAGGCTGAGGCGCAGTTACAAGCGAACGTTGAAGTTGCAAAATCGACCAACCAAATCGTCGGAAGAATCATCGACCACACGGTTTAGCGACTGCCGCGGCCTTCGCCCCATCCCGACCCCAATACACCCGCACACCCTATCGGGCCTAAAACACGTTGCCTAATCTATTATGGCCTTGCGCCGTTTTAGATAAACGGTTGCATTTACGGACCTGACCTCGTAAGGTGCCGCTCGCTGGCTACCAGACCCTCCTGGTCTTCTATTCGAAGGGTGTCGCCGGCTTTCATCACGCCATCGAATGGCACTGCCCGTTGCAAAGACCAGACTTCAACGACAAACACGCTTCAATGCCCGCCTAATCGTCGGTCAACAGGACTACTATGACTCAATTTCAAGACCTCGGGTTACTGCCCGAATTACAAACAGCACTGGCCGACAAAAACTATGTCGAGGCGACTGCGATTCAGACGCAAGCCATCCCAGTTGTGCTCTCAGGCAAGGACCTCATGGCCTCTGCACAAACGGGCACCGGTAAAACCGCCGCGTTCGTGCTGCCAATCCTGCAAAGACTCAAAGCCAGCGGCGCCACTCGCGCGGCCAACCGCACCCAGGTATTGATTATTACCCCAACCCGAGAGCTCGCGGCGCAAATTTACGAGAACGTTTTGGCCTACAGCAAATATCTCGATATTCGCGCAGCCGTCGTCTTTGGCGGGGTAAACATTAACCCCCAAATGAAAACGTTGCGGGGCGGCGTCGATATTCTGGTTGCCACGCCTGGCCGGCTCCTCGATCTCGTCGGTCAAAATGCCGTGAAGTTAGATCAGGTGAGTATCTTCGTACTCGACGAAGCCGACCGCATGCTCGATATGGGCTTTATTCCAGACGTTAAGCGAATTCAGGGCAAACTACCCGCGCGTCGTCACAACCTCATGTTTTCGGCCACATTTTCAGATCCAATCCGAAAACTGGCAAAAACCATGCTCACGGACCCGGTTGAAATTGATGTCGCGCCTCGCAACACCACCGCGCAAAACATTCAGCAAGTGGTTCATCCCGTCGATAAAAAATCCAAAACGCAACTCTTGATTCACTTAATCCGCTCTGAGGGCTGGCGACAGGTCCTCGTCTTTAGCCGGACCAAACATGGCGCGAACAAGCTGGTGAAAGAACTCTTAAAAGCAGGCATACAATCTGATGCGATCCATGGTAACAAGAGCCAAGGCGCCCGCACCCGAGCATTGTCTGGCTTTAAAGATGGTCTGATCGACATTCTGGTCGCCACCGATATCGCGGCTCGCGGGATCGATATCGCAGCGCTACCGCGCGTGGTTAATTTCGATCTCCCCAATGTACCGGAAGATTATGTTCACCGAATCGGCAGAACCGCCCGCGCGGGGAGCTCTGGCGCCGCCGTCTCGCTCGTTGCGGCGGATGAATTTAAGCAATTGCGCGATATTGAACGCCTGATCTTAAAACCCATCGAACGGGTTGAGGTCGAAGGTTTTGAACCCGATCATCAAGTCCCTGAATCCGGTTCCATCCCAAGTCGTCCACGAAATCATTCAAGACACGGTGCACCCACTAGACAAG
>JABGWC010000130.1 GCA_018645765.1 Gammaproteobacteria bacterium
TATTAATCCAGCCAAACCAGTTTGCTGGGTAGCTGCCCGCAATGCTCGGAAGCTCGCCCCACCAATACCGCACAGCGAGTAAAAAAAGTAAGACCACGATGAACGCCATCGAATCATCCTTTAACAATCATTGAAATCCCGCCTAATTTACACCAGAACCCTCACAGGGTCTGATGTAAATTAGCAGCAATGCCAGAATTTTTCCCAATCGAACGCCGGACCCGGGTCCGTTTTTCGCCCTGGTGCAATATCCACGTGCCCAACCACGGCGCTCGCTGGCAACTGGTAATGGTCTTGCAAGGCCGAAACGACAGACCCCAGAACCGCGTATTGAATCTCGCTATAGGGCGCGGTATCCGTGCCTTCAAGCTCGATCCCGATACTAAAATCATTACATCCTTGACGACCTAGATAGCTAGATGTCCCCGCATGCCAAGCAGCCTGATCAAAGGCAACAAACTGTAGGAGCGCGCCGCATCGACGAATCAGCAAATGGGCCGAAACGCGGGCCGCCGTTAAGTCGGCAAAGTCCTCATGCGCTTGCCCGGATAGCGTGCCCATAAAGAGATCTTCAACATAACGGCCGCCAAAATGGCCGGCTGGCAAGCTGATACAATGCAAAACAATCAGACTAACCTCACCGTCAGGCCTTGGACTGGTGTGGGGCGACGGATACTGGCGCGCAGCCTCGATACGGTGGTCTATAATCTGATGTCGGGCGCGCACGTCGGCTGTTCCTCAGCATTAACAGGAGAGAGAAGAAAGCATGGCTGGGATTACACAACTAGGCAAGGGCATGATGATTTTGGGTTGTCTCTTATTCATCGGCTTGATGAGTCTTTGGTTTGGTGACATCGAAGAAAATCGCTCCTACCCCAATCGAACGCCGGTCAGCCTTGACGAGAACGGCGTTATTGCGGTTACGCTCAAACAGGATCGCCGAGGCCACTATACGGTTAGCGGCCTAATCAACAACTTCCCCATAGATTTCTTGGTTGATACGGGTGCGACCGAGGTCGTGATTCCCGCAGGATTGGCAGAACGACTCAACCTGGAGCGCGGACGCGCCAAGCGCGCAAGCACTGCCAACGGTTCTGTGACGGTTTACCAAACCAATCTGGCAAGACTGTCGATCGCCGACTTGCACTTCGACAATGTCTCGGGTGTGATCAATCCTGGCATGAACGGCACCGCTGCCCTGCTTGGGATGAGCGTTTTGAAAAATCTCGAATTAACGCAAACTGGCAACACCTTGGTACTAAAGAGGAAGCAATAATGGATTATGTAACCCAAGCCAGTTTAAAGCCCACGGTTGATGCCGCGATCGCGGAAGACCTTGGCAGCGGCGACCTCACAGCCCAACTCATCCCTGAACAGGCCAGGGCAACGGCCACGCTAATCTGTCGAGACGCGGCGGTCATTGCGGGGATCCCTTGGGCAGAGCAAGTGTTCAAAACAATTGACCCCGGCCTTCGCCTGACATGGTTCATTGAAGATGGCGCGTGGACGAAGGCGGGCGCCAAGATTATGACCTGCTCGGGTCGCGCGCGGTCGATTCTCACGGCCGAGCGAACGGCCCTTAACTTTCTGCAAACCTTGTCCGCAACCGCAACCGCCACCCGAGCGCTGGTAGACACAATTGCCCACACCAAAACTCAGCTGCTGGATACTCGAAAAACCTTGCCAGGCCTTAGACTCGCGCAGAAATACGCGGTACTTCAAGGCGGTGGGCACAACCACCGCATTGGTTTGTATGACGCCTTTTTAATTAAAGAAAATCATATCCTTGCAGCTGGGGGGATTGGCGCGGCCATCTCTCGAGCGCGAGCAATCGCTCCGGCAACCCGTCTTGAAATCGAAGTCGAATCTCTTGCTGAATTGGCAGTGGCGATCGCCGGTGAACCCGATTGGATTATGCTTGACAATTTTTCCTTAGAGGAACTGATCAAGGCGGTTGAATCAACATCCGACAGCATCAAACTGGAAGCCTCAGGCGGTATCGAGACACCCGAAGACCTGATCCGGATCGCCGAAACCGGTGTTGACTATATTTCCATTGGCGCCCTTACCAAACATTGCCGCGCTGTCGATTTATCGCTTCGCCTGGATGCCGAGGATTGAGGCAACACGATGCATCATTGCGTTAACGCGTTGGACTTAAAATGGCACACGGCATATTGCTAGCGCTCGCCCCGAATCAGAATTCAAACGATACGCCCAGTTTAGTGTTCCAGGTTTAGGTAGAAACTGGAAA
>JABGWC010000148.1 GCA_018645765.1 Gammaproteobacteria bacterium
CCAGATAGGCCTTTGGGTGTTGTCACCTCAACCACCCCATCACCGAGATCCTCATAGACCCAACCGTTAAGCGGGTGCTGCACTTTGTGCACGCCATCCAACTGCACCGGCTCCCAGGCTGGCATGCCTTCAGTTTCAAGCGCCCCGCACCGAATCGCGCGGGAATAATTCTCAAACGCATCGTACTTGGTGCACAGGTCATGGGCCCCGCCCGTCAGGATCTGGGGGTGGGTCATGAGCACATGATAGGACTCCATGAAGGCCTCTTGGACCACCTTCCAATTGGCACGAATAACCTTGGCCACGTGCGCTGACTTGTAACGCTTGTCATAAGCCAAGAGCGGAAAATGGCTGTCTAAATCCCCGAGAAACGACTCGAGTGACTCGCCATCGGGGTCCGGGTTAATGAAGATAAACCGGCCCCAACGCGCGAGTCGCACCTCCGGGAGCGACTCTTCTTCGCGTTTGAGCCCGGGGAAATCATACGCGCAGGGTATCTGCTTGATCGAGCCATCAAGATTCCAGGACCAGCCGTGAAACTGACAACGCAACTCATCAAGCGATCGCCCTGGGTTTTCACGCAATTTACGGCCTCTGTGCAAGCAGGCGTTGTAATACGCTTTGTACTCATCTTCGCTGACCTTGACGATCAGAAAAGACATCGTTGTGATGTCATAGGGCACAGCGTCCCCAACATTTTTAAAATCGTCTTCGTGGCAGGCCATTTGCCAGCTTTTTTTCCACAAATGGGTTTTCTCGAGTTCGTGGTACACACGTGAGGTATAGCGCTTAACCGGGACCAAGGTTGGCCCAGGCGCCATGGGCGCATTGCGCTTCAAAGCATCAGAAATATTTTCAGGATGGGTATCGGCATCGAGCAGCTTTTGAAACGCGGCATCCATCGTTCGAACGGAACCCTTCGTTGGTGTGTTCATATCAAATCCTCGTGTAATAAAACTGACGTGACGGTCTCTGGTTCTAAAAAAGCACGGCTGACGGTTTTCTGTCAAGTGCTTTAATAGGTTGCACCGCACCCGCGTGACAGTCGTTGTTTGGGTAAGGCAATCGAGTTTATGCCCCTTTAACGGCTCCGGATGCAATCGACGGGATGTGCGATCTGACCCGAGTGAGAAGCAAGCAACTACCAACGCAAGGATAGGTCTTGCACTCACGGGCAATTCGAGAAACTATAGGGCTGAATCGAACCCATTACTCATTGGAGATGGCCATGGACCTCGTAAACAAGCTATTTGATTTAACAGGCAAAACCGCCGTTGTGACCGGCGCCTCGTCAGGCCTTGGCGCTTACTTCGCTGAGATTTTAGCCAACCAAGGCGCAACGGTCGTGATCACCGCTCGACGGCTTGATCGGCTAGAAGCCTTGTCGGCGCACATTAATAATACTGGCGGTAAGGCCATCGCCATTGCTTGCGATGTGGATCAACCCGCGGCGGTTGCGGCCATGATCGAACAAGCCTGGGCCGAATGTGGGCGCATCGATATCGTGGTTAATAATGCAGGCCAAGTCGGCGATGGCGGTTTTGTCCCAGAAAAGCTCCCCCATGAACTGTTTGAGGCCACCTTGAAGACCAACTTAAGCGGCCTTTGGTATTGCTGCCAAGAAGCCGGCAAACGAATGTTGGCCGACGGCAAAGGTGGCTCGATTATTAATTTAACGTCGGTACTCGGAATGGGCGGTAGTGGCGATCACCCCTTGGCGTATCAAACCTCCAAGGCCGGCGTGATCAATTTAACACGCAATCTCGCCTGCAGCTGGGCAGACCGGGGGATTCGAGTTAACGCCCTTGCACCTGCCTACTTCCCAAGCGAAATGACAGGCCCCTACCTCGCTGTGCCGGGATACGAGACCTATATCAATAACAAAACGCCCTTGGGACGACTGGGGACGCTCGAAGAGCTGGCTGCACCGCTGTTAATGCTGGCGTCGGATGCGGGAAGCTACCTCACGGGCATCACCCTCCCCGTCGATGGCGGATATTCAGCGGGCGTTGGGCACACGCGCTGGACCGATGATATCTATGAAGG
>JABGWC010000091.1 GCA_018645765.1 Gammaproteobacteria bacterium
CAACGACCTCGCTAAGACACCGATCGAGGGCTTCGACCGCCATGATGGCAGCAGCTAGATTGCCGGTATGCCCCACCATATCGCCATTGGCGAAGTTGCACACGATCAGTTTGTAATCCGCTTGTCGAATGGCATCACACAGGCGTCGGGTAACTTCTGGCGCACTCATGCTGGGGGCTAAATCATAAGTTGCGACATCTGGCGACGGCACCAAGATACGATCTTCTAAAGGATAGGGCTGCTCACGACCGCAGGAGAAGAAGAATGTGACATGGGCGAACTTTTCAGTTTCAGCAATGCGCAATTGTTTGAAGCCAAGCTCGGAAATGTATTCTCCGAGACTATTGGTTAGGGTTGCCGGAGGAAACGCGCAAGGCACGCGAAGGCTTTCGGCGTATTGTGTCAGGGTTGTAAACTGGGCGAGTTTTGGTCTGCGCGCTCGATCAAACCCTTCAAACCGCTCGGAGACGAAGGCGTCAGTAAGCTGACGAGCCCGATCCGCTCTGAAATTCATAAATAAGACCTGATCGCCGTCAATTAAGGGGCGGGGACGCGGCCCTGCATTAATCACCGTTGGTTGAACGAACTCGTCGGTTTCACCGCGGGCGTAAGCCGCCTCAAGCGCCGCCAGCGGCGTTTCAAAGACCCACTGGCCGTCACCCGAACAAATTACGTTGTAAGCCCGCTGTACCCGATCCCATCGATTGTCTCGATCCATAGCGTAATAGCGGCCTGAAATGGAAGCGATTTGGCCAATTCCCAAGTCATTGAGGCAGTCCGTTAATGTTTCGAGGCTGGATTGCGCAGATTTTGGGGCGACGTCCCGGCCATCTAAGAAGGCATGAACTTGGATGTATTGAACGCCTTGTTGCTGCGCCGAACGGATTGCAGCGTAAATTTGATCTTCATGGCTATGAACGCCGCCCGGTGAGAGTAGGCCGAAAACGTGTAAGGTTCGCCCAGACTGGGCAAGGCTTGCAAAGCTCTCGTTCAAAATGGGGTTGTTGAAAAAGCTTTGATCGCGAATGGCTTCATTGATTCGAGTGAACTCTTGGTGAACCACTCGACCGGCGCCTAAATTCATGTGTCCGACTTCAGAATTGCCCATTTGGCCTTCGGGTAAGCCGACGTCGAGGCCGGAGCCAGAAATGAAGCTATGGGGCGCGCTTTGATAGAGGCTATCGAGAAACGGCGTGTTGGCGAGTGCGATCGCGTTGGCGTCACGAGTGACCCGATGGCCAAATCCATCGAGGATAATCAAAGTGGTTGCAGCTTGCATGGGCGTGCCTTCGTTGACGGAGCAAGGTTGTTCCAAGACAGTTTAGCGGGTATTGCGTGGCCGATAAATATACGCAGAGGTTAGTGCCTCTCGGGTGCACGGTGTATAATCTCGCCGTCAAAAGAAAGGGGCTCGGTTGTTTTGCAGCAAGTCATTGAATTTATTAGTCAACATCCTGTGCTCGTGGGGCTGTTTTTTACCCTGGTGGTTGCGCTCATCATTACCGAACGTAAAAAAGGGGGGGAGTCGATCACCGCGCAAACCCTCGTACGCTTGGTGAATAAAGATAATGCGGTAGTCATCGATCTTCGAGACAAGAACGAGTTCACTGTGGGTCATATTGCAGGCGCTGTCAGTCTGCCGTACACCAGTTATGCAACCCGCGGTGATGAGTTGAGTCCGTACAAGGATCGGCCGGTGGTCTTGGTTTGTAAAATAGGTCAACACTCGAGCGCGATTGGTAGCAAGCTGATCAAGGCGGGTTTTACCGATATCAAGCGGCTTTCTGGGGGCATGACCGAATGGGTCGGCGCCGGCCTGCCAGTCGTTAAATAACGCTGATTCCTAGCGGCGGAGATCAATAATGGCCCAAGTATCGCTTTATACCACTCGATTTTGCCCGTTCTGCGTCCGGGCGAAAATGTTGCTAGAGGCTAAGAACGTGACGTATACCGAAGTTCCTGTAGACGTGGATCCAGCCGAGCGCCGTCGTATGGCAACACGTGCCGGTGCGAACACCGTGCCTCAAATATGGATTGGGGAACAACACATTGGGGGCTGTGATGAGCTCTATCAACTCGAGCGAGAAGGCCTGCTTGATGGCCTATTAGGAGAGCATTATGAGTGAATCAACTTCAGCCACGGACCAGCAACCCACGTTTGCCATCCAGCGTATTTATTTGAAAGACGTGTCCTTTGAATCGCCGAGTTCACCCGGCAGCTTTCGGTCTGCACCGAAGCCCTCGGTGAATCTTGATCTCAATGCGCGTCATGTTGCGATCGAGGCGGGGCTTTGGGAGGTCATTCTTTCTTTGACGCTGACGGCAAAAGATGAGTCGGACAAGACGCTGTATTTGGCGGAGGTCCAGCAGGCCGGGATATTCGTGATCGACGGCATGGACGAGGCGGCAAAAGATCACATGTTGGCGAGCTTTTGCCCGAATATTTTATTCCCCTATGCACGGGAGAATATCGACTCGCTCATTATCAAAGGTAGTTTCCCGCCGCTGATGTTAGCGCCGGTTAACTTCGATGCCCTGTACGAGCAGGCGAAGTTAGCACGCGAACGAGAGGCCGCATCCGTTCAATAAAAACTGTTGAAATCCTGCTGTCGAAACGCCTCGAACAAAACGATGGCCGCCGCATTAGAGAGATTGATCGAACGGCTGCCCGCGCGCATTGGGATGGTAATGACGCCTGAGAACGCGTCAGAGAACATTAGGGTCTCGGGTAAGCCCCGGGTTTCGGGTCCAAACGTTAAATAGTCATTATCCTCATACTGAAATTGGTCATACCGGGTTGCGCCCTTAGTACTGACGGCGATGAAACGCGCTGGGCCGGCGCTTGTCTTCAGCGCTTCAAAGGATGGGTGAACGGTAACGCTGGCAAAGTCCCGGTAATCGAGCGCGGCCCGTCGTAATAGTTTTTCTTCTAAGGTAAAGCCCAAGGGTTCAACGAGATGCAGTCGCGCACCGGTATTGGCGCACAGCCGCATAATATTGCCGGTGTTCGGTGGGATTTCAGGCTCATAGAGCACGACGTTCAGCATGACTTTGGCCTTTGTTACCCTAGCAGTGTATCAGTCTTCTGAGGCTGCGCTATCCATATCGAGTTCCTGCATTTTTCGAGTGAGCGTATTTCGTCCCCAGCCCAGCAATATCGCAGCATCGCGTTTTCGGCCGGATGTATGGGCAAGGGTCGCCTCAATCAGAACGCGTTCAAACACAGGCAGCGCATCGCCGAGCAGCCCGGCATCGCCTAAATCATTTGTCAGCAGTCGAGTTTCAGCCCATCGGTGGAGAAGATGATCCCATTGATCGGCCCCACTCTTCACGGTCTCTGCTTCGGTATGCCGAAGTTCGTGCGGCAGATCGCTTAGATGAACATCGCGGCCGGTTGCCATAACCGTAATCCATCGGCAAAAATTCTCGAGCTGTCGAACGTTTCCTGGCCAGGCCAGGCTGCACAGATAACGCAAGGTTTCTGGAAGCAGAATTTTGCTTTCTTCACCGAGCTCTTGAGCGGCGGTCTTTAGAAAGTGCGCGAGCAACAAAGGAATGTCTTCACGACGGTCTTCTAAATTGGGCAGATGGAGGCGGATCACATTGAGCCGATGAAATAAATCTTCCCTAAAGCGGTTTTCCGCAACCAACGATTGTAGGTCCTGATGGGTCGCCGCAATGATGCGGACATTGGCGGTTCTGGGCTCATGCCCACCCACCCGGTAAAACTTGCTATCTGATAAGACGCGCAATAACCGGGTTTGGGTTTCGGCGGGCATATCTCCGATTTCATCCAAGAACAAGGTGCCGCCATTGGCCTGCTCAAATCGACCGATTCGGACTTGATTGGCGCCGGTAAAGGCGCCTTTTTCATGGCCGAAGAGTTCTGATTCAATGAGGTCCTGAGGGATGGCGGCCATATTCAAGGCGACAAACGGGAACTCTCGTCTAGGGCTGTGTTGATGCAAGGCATGCGCCACCAGTTCTTTGCCTGTGCCCGATTGGCCGTTAATTAAAACGGTAACATGGGACCTAGACAAACGCCCGATGGCTCTGAAAACCTCCTGCATTGCCGGTGCTTTGCCGATCATCTCGTTGGATGGATCCTCTTCCTGCTCGGCCAGGCCGCCCTGTCGATCTTGAATATTGGCCAAAGCCCGTTTAACCACCGAAACGGCCTCGTCTACTTCAAAAGGCTTCGGGATGTATTCGAACGCGCCGCCCTGAATTGAGGAGACGGCGCTATCTAAATCCGAATGGGCCGTCATGATGATCACAGGTAAATCAGGACAGGTTTGTTTGATTTCGGCAAGTAATGCCAAACCATCCATGCCGTGCATGCGGATATCGCTAACAATGGCATCTGGTTTTTCGGTCTTAAACGTTTCAAGCAGATCTTCTGCTGAGTTGAAGCACGTGACATCCAAACCTTCTTTGCTGAGCGCTTTGTCGAGGACCCAACGGATTGATTTTTCGTCATCGGCAACCCAGACCCTTTTCATTGAAATCATGATCGGGCAACCTCCAAAGGAATGATTAAGCTGAATTGGGTCCGGCCTCGGTCTGAGCTGAACTCAAGGACGCCCTTGTGACGATGCACAATAGCGTGGGCAACGCTCAGGCCGAGGCCTGTGCCATCGGGGCGCCCGGTAATCATTGGCATGAACAGGTTGTCCCGAAGAGCAGCCGGTATGCCGGGTCCGTTGTCGATGATATCGACCTTTAAAACGTTGCGATGTCGTACCGATGCGATGGTGAACTGACGCTCTGTACGAGTAACCAGTTTAATTGTGGCGTTCGAGGTTTTCGCAAGCGATTGCATCGCATTACGAATGATATTGAGGATCGCTTGGAAAATGAGGTCGGGGTCCATCAGGGTTTCGGGAATCGAGGGGTCATAATCTCGGTTGATCGTGAGTGCCGTCGCGGTCTCGAATTCAATGAGTTTTCGCGCTCGTTCTAGTATTTCGTGGATGTTGCCAGGTTTAAATTCGGAGGGTTTGTTCGGGCCCAGTAATCGATCCACGAGCGTTTTCAGGCGATCGGTCTCCTCAATAATAATCGCGGTGTATTCTTTAAGCTCGCTTGAGTCCAGTTCTTCATGCAGCAGTTGGGCTGAGCCCCGGATGCCGCCGAGTGGGTTTTTGATTTCGTGCGCGAGCCCCCGGATCATCTGCTGGGTACCTTCTTGATGTTCCCGGTTAAGGTTGTCCCGATCGATTCGAAGATATCGATCAAGTGCAATGACCTCGATAAGCAGTCCAGCTTCACTGGGTTCGGGAAGTGGCGTGACGGTGAGGTCAACGGTTATGTGCGCGCCCCCAAGCAGTTCTATCTGAGCTTGCCTTTGGGTGTATAGTTGATGGTTTTTAAGTGCTTCTCGGAGCAGTGGCTCAAAGGCGAGCCAGCCAGGCACCTGAAAAGACAGGGGCTTATCGAGCGCGCGTTTTTCCGATAGTTCGAACAGACTCTCAGCAGACTGGTTGATCCGAACCAGATTCAAGTTTCGATCGAGCAACAGGACGGCCGTGGTCAAGTTATCGATGGCGGTTTGGTCCATAAGCTGTCGGTATTTTTGTGATAATTGTTGGCATGTTTGATCCATGCCAGTTTAAAAGCAAGATCCGCACCAATTAGAGAAGGCGCTGAATCCTTGATTTTTGCTGTCAGGAAAAGGTGTGCCCCGAGTTTAGCGCACCATTTTGGTGCGCTCAATGTCATTGGCGTGAAATATAGCGCCGAACATCGAGGTTGAGGGGCGCTGATCGACTGATCTCTCGGCCCGTTTTTGACGATTTTACAATTAAATAAAAGGTGTGAAGTCCGCGCCGGACTGCGTGCACGATGGTTTCACCGGGCGCCGCAGTCACGCTGATTTGGCCATCCTCAGTTTCAATGTGGAGACTATGGTGCGCCTTGAGCTGTGGTTTGACCTGCACATTAAAGGGAAGTTGGCCGGCAATAGCCTGAACTCTCGGCTCGCCCAAGCTCGAAGTCAGGCGCAAACGATAGCTGGGGTCATCCTGCTGAGAGGCGGTTAACGGCGCTGTAGTGAGCAGCAGGGCTGCGAAAGACAAGTTGAGGATCAGGCGGGCCATAGGGTCATTCGATTGGTAATGGCTTTTACAGTATAAAATATGGCGGCGCAAAGCTAGCCGTCAAAAGCTAGCCATCAAAAGCGAACCAATAAAGCGCCAGGTAATAATAAGGAAGCCGGGCGGGGCTGCAGTGACGGGTTGGGGCTACCATCATTTGCTGAATCGAAAAAGTGCTCGGGCACGCCTTGATTAAGGTGCCCGAGCGGTTGGATCAGGCCAGTGCTTCTTTACTGGTCTTGATGATGGCTGCGGCAACCTTATAAGGGTCGGCGTTAGAGGCGGTTCTTCGATCCTCCAAGCGGCCTTTCCAACC
>JABGWC010000127.1 GCA_018645765.1 Gammaproteobacteria bacterium
CCTGGTGTTTCCCGTCGACCGCTTTCAAGAATTGGTGGCCGACAACACCATTGGCTCGTTAGCCGAGTTTCATTACAGTTTTATGGGCGCAGGCCTTATGCCCGAGGTCTATGCACGCAGCGCTGCCCAGGTCGCAGGCCTGTTGAAACAAGACTTGGTCGACGCAGTATTCTTAACCCCGGTTTGACCCAACTGCACCCGCGCCGTGTGCGCGCTCAGCTATTATTTGGAAGCCGCCGGCATCCTGACCACCGGCATTAGCCTTGTGCGTGAAAATGCCGAGAGCATGCAACCCCCCCGCTCGCTTTGGGTGCCCTTTGCATTGGGGCGGCCACTGGGCAAACCCAACGACGCAGCGTTTCAACATCGCGTCATTGATGCGGCCTTATCCTTGCTCGTGGCGCCAGCTGGCCCGGTATTAGAGAATTTTACAGAAGAAGCACCCAGCGCCCCGCTTGAAGACGCCCCAGCCTGCCCCGTTTCATTCGCCAATCCAAATTCAAACGCCGAGACCTGGACTGCGCGACTGAACGCCGAACACATCCAACTAAAGCCTTGGTATGACCTGGGCAAGCGCCGCCGCAAAGGCCGCTCCTTAGTCGGAGCCTCATCCAGTACCCTGACCGAAATCATGGACCGCCTTGGCGGCTTACTCGATCGGGACACACTCCCCACTGATGATTTGAAGGGTTTCAAACTCGCCATCGAAGATGCCAAGACGTTTTACCTCGAGGCCCTAACCGCCCAACCCGGGGACTATTCCGCCCAAAAGGTCGAGCAGATTTTATGGCAGCAAACACAGCTCGGCGCCGGTCTAAAACGGTTCTATGCGCGTTTCAGCGCAATCCCAAAACTCGCCATCATGGCGCGCATGATCGCCTCAAGGCAGGCCATTGGCGGCGCAACCGGTGACGAAGTCGAAATCAACAGCCTCCCATCTATGGAAGATTAAGCGATGAACGTCATTCCCCTTACCCCCAGTTTTGTCGCTGAAATCCAAGAGATTCAGTTAGATCGCATCACCGATTCTGAGTTTGAGCGGCTCTATGCGGCCTGGCTGCATTACGGGGTGCTGCGCATTCGCAATCAAGACCTAGATGACGAGCAGCTGCAAGCTTTCAGCCAGCGCTTTGGCCCATTGGAAGAGGCCCCCTTCGGCCGGATGCCCGAAGCAGAAAAAGCGAAAATTAAAAACCGTTTTGTAACCACCCTTTCGAATATTAAAGTCGATGGTAAACCCATTGGCGGCCTGGGTAATGATGAAGCCACTTGGCACTCTGATATGACCTACAGCGAAACGCCGCCGCCAGCGAGCTTGCTCTTGGGTATCGAGATTCCAGATCAGGGGGGTGACACCCATTTTGCCGATCAAAGGGCCGCGCTTGCGGCCTTGCCCGCCGCGCTGAGGCAGCGGGTCGAGTCCCTTTCTGTCAAACACAATGCGGCGCACACCAGCGTGGGCAAGCTAAGGCCGGGATTCGAGGCGTTTGATGACCCAAGAGATGCGCCGGGCGCGATCCATCCCATGATTAAAACCCACAACGAAACCGGCAAACCGGCGCTGTATCTGGGTCGGCGCGAGTGGGCCTATATCCCTGGAATGACCGTCACCGAGAGCGACGACCTACTTGATGCGCTCTGGGCCTATGTGGCGATCAAAGAAAACACCTGGACCCAGCACTGGCAACCCTTTGACCTGATTATCTGGGACAACCGCTGCGTGATGCATCGCCGTGATGGCTTTGATCAAAATAGTCGGCGTTATATGCGCCGCTGCCAGGTCCTGCCTCGTCATGCCGTCTAGCCGACTGCCGGCTGCGCTGGACGGCAGGGTGGACGGCCGGCGCAACCGGACGCAAGCCACCCGGCACCAAATCTTAACGACGGCCCGCAGCCTGATCATTGCCGGTCAGGGCGAGCCAACAGCGAAAGACATTGCCGAACACGTTGGCCTTACGACCAGAACCTTATTCCGACACTTTCCGGACATGGGCACCCTGCTGCGCACGGTCATGATCGATGCGCAAACCCAGGCACAGGCGGTCATGGACGAACCCTTTCCAAGCACACTTTCTCCGGGACAGCACTGGCGAGCACTGCTCGATCTTGTGATCCAGCGCCGAACGCGCACTTACGAGTTCCTGCTGCCGCTGCATATCTCGCCCAGTATTCAACGGCATTGGCGCGCCAGGCCCGCGGCCAACATCGATAAGGGTGTACTGCGAAGACGAAGTCGTTTAACGGCAATACTGCCGCCAATGCTCTCTTCAGACCCGCTTTTATTCGAGGCCCTGGATGCAACACTCAGTATTGAGTTTTGGATCAGCCTTCGAATTGACCAGGCCTTGCCGGCGCCTAAAGCCGACGAAGTCTTGCGCTACGCAGTTGATCGCATTCTGCCCGACACCCTCTAATTACTGATCTTGCAACCCCTTGCAGCGCCAAAAACGGTGCTCAGAAGAGGGGTTATCAAAGGCGTCCCGGCGCGCCGACATCAGAACGTTCATCGGCTGCTGAGGTTAAGCTCGATCGCCTGATATAGCGACCGGGTCACCGTTGGGATACTATCCGAGGCTTGCAAACAAAACATTGGGAACTTAAACGTATGAACTACCGAACGATTGGTTTAGTCACCGGCCTATTAGCAGCCAGCACCGCATTGGCCGGACATCACAAGGCCTCTGAAGCGATGAAGCCCATCGCTTCTTCCGGTCAAGTTGTCGTGGTCTACGAGGTGCCCTGCGTCAACCCAGACCAAGGTGTTGCGAGGCTTAAAGAGCTGATCGGGTACGAAGCGGGTAAATCGCCGATTGCTTACACGTCGGTTGCCACCAAACTCGATGACGCGCTGATCGGTGCCGTCGATGTCCATCAATCGCTGGCCGCA